>CBIHLH010000097.1:0-13907 GCA_966210405.1 uncultured Marinobacter sp. | reverse complement strand
CCGCGCCGCCAACAGGCCCTTCAATCATGATATCCAGGGCGGAGGCGATCCGTTCCGGCTTGCCGTAACTGGTTTCCCAGGGCTGCGGGTCACCCGGCAGGTTCAGGTTGGACACCGTAAAGCCGGCCAGGCCGGCTTTGGGCTTGGACCCACGACCTGTGGCGCCCTCGTCACGAATCTCACCACCGGAGCCGGTGGCCGCACCCGCAGCCGGTGCAATGGCCGTCGGGTGATTGTGGGTCTCCACCTTCATCAGAATGTGAATGTCTTCCTCATTATACCCGTACACACCGGTCTGAGGATCAGGGAAGAACCGCCCACCACGGCTGCCACGAATCACCGAGGCATTATCCTTGTATGCCGACAGCACACCCTCGCTGTTCATTTCATACGTATTACGAATCATGGCGAACAGCGATTTTTCCTGACCTTCACCGTCAATATCCCAGGAGGCATTGAAAATCTTGTGGCGACAATGCTCGGAGTTCGCCTGGGCAAACATCATCAACTCCACATCGGTCGGGTCCCGATTCAGGTTGCTGAACGACGTTACCAGGTAGTCAATTTCATCCTCGGCCAGCGCCAGCCCAAGCCGATTGTTGGCCTCCACCAGCGCATCGCGCCCGCCGTTCAGCACAGGCACTCGCCCAAGCGGGCGTGGCTCCTCATGGCTGAACAGCAGTTCGGCACCGCCCATCTCATGGAAAACCTTCTGAGTCATCCGGTCATACAACAGCGCGGCAATTTTTTCCCGCTGTTCCAGGCCAAGCTTGCGACCAGCCTTGATGTAAAACGCCGTCCCCCGCTCGATGCGCAGTATCTGCCGGAGCCCGCAATTCCGGGCAATGTCGGTGGCCTTGCTCGACCAGGGCGACAAGGTGCCTGGCCGGGGCACCACCAGGAACAGAACTCCGTCCGGTTCTTCAACCGGCACATTGGGTCCGTATGTCAGGAGCCGGTCGAGAATAGCCTGCTCTGAATCCGACAGGGTTCCATCCAGATCGATAAAGTGCATGAATTCCGCATAGACGTGCTGGATTTCCGGCACAATTTCCCGGATACGGGAATGCAGTTTGCGGGAGCGGAAGGGCGAAAGCGCGGGTGCGCCGCGAAGTTCAAGCATGATATCAACCTGTAGCGCGCGAAACGGGGATGCCTGGGTGCAATTTGAAAGGCCGACATGATACTCGAAAGCGCGGCCGGGATACAGCGCCCTCAGGGTTAATACGATCCTGTAAAATTGACATTATTTTGCACATTAATTAACCGGCTTTATTGACCACACATTCACCAACGGCGATCATTGAAACGTGGCAACGGAGGCCGCACCCAGCAAGACACCGGATACGACGTCTCTGACCTGTGTCGCATCCCGAAGATCCAGCTGTAACGGAGACCAGGGACTTGCCCAGACTTTTCAACGCTTTGGCCAAAATGTCGACACAGACGGCCATGATTGCCTGCACCGCCCTTTTACTTGCCGGTTGCTCGCGCCCCACAGCGCTACAAGAGATCCGGGACGAGGGCGTATTGCACGTGATCACCCGGGTGGCGCCCTCAATCTACTACGAAGGCCGAAGGGGCCCGACAGGTTACGATTTCGAGCTGGCCAAGCGGTTTGCCGAAGAGCTTGGCGTGGGATTGCGTCTGCGTGTGGCAGACGACAACAGCGAGATTCTGTCGGTCATCTCGAAAGATTTTGCCCACATCGGCATGGCCGGTATGGCTCGGAACCCCCAGCTCGCAAGCCAGTTCCAGACAGTAGCAACCGGTATCAAGGCTCAATCGGTCGTGATTTACAACCGGGACGTGGATTATCCGTCCTCACTGGCGGAGCTGGCAGGCAAAACCCTGCATATCATTGCCGACAGCAACCACGTGGACCCACTCAAGCAGTTGGCAGACCAGCATCCGGACATTGCCTGGCAGGTACACCCCGGCCTTGACGCAGCCGGCATCCTGGCGCGAGTGGAAAGTGGCGAACTGTCCTACGCCGTCGTGTCCTCCAATGAGCTGGACCTTAACCACGTTTTCTTTCCCCAGGTCAAAGAAGCGTTTGCCCTTGGTGAGCCCCGGGAGCTGGTCTGGCTGATACCCTCCGCTCAGGATCCCTCCCTGGCAGAAGCCGCGAAGCACTTTCTCGCTGGCCTGAAAGAAGCCGGAACACTGGCCCAGCTATCAGAACGGTTCTACGGCCACCTCGACCGCCTGAACTATGTGGGTGCCCGCACCTTCATGCATCATGTTAAAAACCGCCTGCCCAAGTACGAATCCCTGTTCCGGGACTACGCCAGGGATTTCAACATGGACTGGCGATTACTGGCGGCCATCGGATATCAGGAATCACACTGGCGCCCCAATGCCGTCTCGCCCACAGGCGTTCGCGGATTAATGATGCTGACCCGGAACACCGCCAGCTACATCGGCATCAACAACCGGCTAGACGCCGAGGAAAGCATTCAGGGCGGCGCAAAGTACTTCCGCATGGTTCATGAGAAAATTCCGGAGAGAATTCCCGAGCCTGATCGCACCTGGTTCGCCCTGGCTTCCTACAACGTGGGGTTCGGCCACCTTGAGGATGCACGACGCCTGACCGAAAGCGCCGGCAAAAATCCCGATCGGTGGATGGACGTGAAGGAATTCCTGCCCCTTCTGGCACAGAAAGAGTGGTACACCAAAACCCGGTTCGGCTTTGCCCGCGGAAACGAACCCGTGGCCTATGTCCAGAACATCCGGCGCTATTACGACGTGCTGGCGCGGATCATGTCACCGGCCGTACCAGAGCCGGTTGCCGACCGACCTGACCTGGCCGGCGTCAGGGAAAGCCCGGCGACAGAGAGCCGGGATGACAACCCCGGGACCGAGTTACGCGCCAGCCTGCCAAACGCACTGGGCATAATACCGCCAACGTTATAGCGATACCTTGGCAGATAGCAGACACTACCCCTCGTCCACTTCCCTCGCATCCAGGGCTCTTTCTACCTGGGACGCGGTATACCCCCGACGACTCAGAAACCTGGCCTGCCGCACTTTTTCATCCCAGTCGCCACTGAGATCGGCCAGCCCGAATCGTTTGTCCCGGACGGCCGTTGCCCGCAGAGCCCAGGCGCCATCGGTCATCGCTTCCAGGCACTCCGGAAGCTGATGCACGCCCCGCTGCTGCAACTCGCCGGATATCCGGAGCGGGCCATACCCAAGGTCCATCCGCTGCCGGGCATAGACATCCGCGAACCGACCGTCATCCAGCCAGCCCTCCCGCTCGTAGTCGTCCAGCACCGCCTCGATAATGGCGTCATCGATCTTGCGCTGTCGTAATTTCAGGGACAACTCAAGACGGCTGTGTTCACGGCGCGCCAGTAACCGGAGCGCCACGGAGCGAGCCTTGTATTGCTGATCGTCCGGTTTTTCCTGTTTTGCCATTCAGACCCTTCCCGCAAACGCTTGCAAAACGCTAGACTAGCCCCGACTCCTTACTGCTGTCACGGCGTCCCGCCCTCACCAGCAGAAGTACCCGGCTTCGCAACACGGCAAGCCGATGGCCGGTGCCGGATCACTTTGCCCGACACCGTGGACTGGTTTCAATCCCAAAGGATACCCTCATGGCCGCATTCATCCAGAAACTGTTTAAATCCCGTAAGACGCCCACACCACCGGATACCGCCCGGAACCAGACGCCGTCCGCCGGGAGCGAACCCGAGGCGTCCCGGGTCAGCGCGAGGGACGAGCAAAGGCGACAGCTGGAAGCCGCGCCCGACCAGCACACCCTGGCCGAACTCGCGATTGGGGGGGTAACCGCCGACATCCGGCTCCAGGCAGCCACCCGGCTGACAGAGCCAGACCAGTTGCAGCGTGTACATAAACAGGCCAAGGGCCGCGACAAAGGTGTTTTCCAGGCCACCAAACAAAGCCTGCAGAAGATCCGGGATGAGCTATCCCTCCAGGCCCGGATTGCAGACACTGTTCTGGCACTGATTGCCCAGGCGGAAGACCAGGCCCGCAGCGAAGACACCAAACTCTACGAGGCCCGCCTCAACACCTTGCTGCACAAGTGGAGCGAAGTGGAACGCCAGGCTACGCCCGAGCAGCTTCAGCAGTTTCTGGAGGCTGTTCATCGCTGCCGCGAACGGCTCGATGAACAGCAGACCCGGGATGCCGAGGCGCAGCGACAGCAGGATCAGGCCCGTCAGCGCACAGAAACTCTGGCGCTTCTCAAAACCACGCTGGACGATCTGAAGGGGCAGCCGCCGGAGCCCCTGCCTTCGCTGTCTTCCCTCGATGCACTCCAGAAAACCCAGGAAAACCGCTGGCTGGAAGCAACCCGGGAAACGGCTGTGGGCAAACAGGAGCAGAAAGCCTACGAAGCCTCCATGCTGACGTTGCGGAATTACGTGAATGCCCTTCGCCGCCTCGGCCAGGCCAAAGACACCCTGTCTGACCTGTCTGCAGCCCGGGACAGCGACAAGCTCACAGACGACCAGCGCAAACAGGCCACGGAACTGGCTCGCGAGATTGCGTGGCCGGAAGGTTTTCCCGTGCCCGCTCTCCTGGAAGCCGTCCGATCCCTGTCTGGCACGCAAGGCGCGTCACGGGACAAGCCTGAGGAGCGACAGCAACAGACCGCCACCGCACGGGATCTGGAGGCAACGTGCACGCAACTGGAAGGCGCCCTGGAAGCCCGGCAACTGAAAGAATCGAAGCAACTGCTCAAAACGGCCCAGCAACAGCTCAAGGCGCTGGATGAGCGTCACGGGAAACCCTTTCGTGCCCGGTTACAACTGCTGACCGGCCAGCTCCGGGAGTTGTCCGACTGGCAGGGGTTTGCGACCGAGCCCAAACAGATCGTGCTGTGCGAACAGATGGAGTACCTGGCCGAGCAGCCAATGGAGCCAGAGGCGAAATCCGAACGCATCAAAGAGCTCCAGAACGAATGGCGCACCCTTGGCGGATCGTCTGACCGAACGCTATGGACGCGCTTCAAGGCCGCCTCAGACGAAGCCTATGAGCCCTGCTAGGCGTATTTCCAGGCCAAATCCGGCCTCAAACAGGCCAACCTTCAAAAACGCGAGGCCATTTGCCACCAACTGGAGACTTTCCTGACCGGCGCCGACTGGGCATCGGTGGACTGGAAGGCTGCGGAGCGCATCCACCAAACCGCGCGCCAGGAATGGAAAGCGGCCTGGCCGGTGGAGTTTCGGGACAATCGCCAGGTCCAGAAACGCTTTGACGAGTTGCTGAAACAGCTGGAAGCGCCTCTGAATCAGGAGCGTCAGCGAAACGAAGCCCTGAAGCAGGCAATCGTCGAAAAGGCCGAGGCTCTGGTCGACCATGAGCCGCTGCAGGATGCCATGAACCAGGCCAAAGCCCTGCAATCCGATTGGAAAACCGTCGGCATCACCCGGCACCGTGAGGATCGCAAGCTTTGGCAGGCTTTCCGGAAAGCCTGCGATCTGATCTTCGCCCGTCGCGATGCCCAGAGAACGGAGCAGCAACAGGCCTCTGAGGCGGCGGACGCTGCGGCCAGAACTGCGTTGGATAACGCCCGGGATGTCGATGGCAGCAGCGACAGACAAACCATCGAAGCGGCTCAGGGGCGCCTCAGCGAGCTGGACACCAGCACACTCTCACCCGCCGTGAAGGACCGCTGCCAGCATGAAAGGCATCGCCTTGCCCGTGCTCTTGAGAGCCAGCGCCTGGCCGAAGACATCGCGGCCTGGCAGGCGCTGATTCTCGCCCGGGCAGAGAGCCACGCAACCGAAGTGCCTACGCCAGACCACTGGAACCGACTGGTCGCCGACCAGGCAACACTGGAGGACCAGGAACTGGTTATTCGTGCCGAAATCCTGAGCGGTCTGCCCTCGCCCGAACAGGATCAACAACGACGGATGGAAATTCAGGTGCAGCGACTGGCGGATGGCATGGGCGCCTCCGACCAGGACCGGGACCGCATGAAGGCGCTTGAAAAGCTGGTTGCGCTCTGGTGCCTCAAGCGGGAGGGGCCGGGTTCCGAGCGGGCACTGGCCGACCGCCTGAACACAGCCCTGGCACAACTGATCGAGGGCTGACCAGGCCGTCGCCGGCAGATTACTCTCGCTGGTGTCCGGTGACAAATACCCTGGCGTCCTTCACGGCCGCCAGGGATCTGTCCTTCATTTCCCGGAGCTCCTCATCGGCCAGATAAAACATCATGTCGATGGAGTGTCGATAGTACCGCGTTGGCAATCGGTTCAGAGCCACACACATGACATCAGTCAGGTAGTCCGCGGTGTCTGCGTCTTCCCGCGTGGCATCGATGGCGTCCGCCACCAGCCGTTCGTAAAAATTATCGATGGCATCTCTGAGGGACATGGCACTGCGCCTCCTGAATTCGCCTGTCTCTTACTAACACCATAGAAGCCACACCCCGGCTTGTCATGGATCCTGAGCAATTTCGCCAATGCGATTGGCAGCCCACGTCATTACACCCTGCCGCCCCAAACGGCTATGGTGGTGCCATCGGCATGAACATCCCGAACCAAACATCACCAGAGGACAAGCAATGACCACCGAGGCGTATATCTTCGATGCAGTCCGTACTCCCAGAGGGCGCGGGAAAAAAGACGGGGCACTCCACAGCGTCAAACCCATTACGCTGCTGACCACCGTACTCCACGCCCTGCAGGAGAGAAGCAGCCTGGACACAGCCCAGGTCGACGACATTGTCATGGGCTGTGTCACCGCCGTGGGTGACCAGGGCGCCGATATCGCCAAAACAGCAGCGCTCGCCGCTGACTGGGATGAGAAAGTGGCAGGTGTCACCCTGAACCGTTTCTGCGCCTCGGGACTGGAAGCCGTCAACCTGGCTGCCATGAAAGTGCGTTCTGGCTGGGAAGACCTGGTGGTTGCCGGTGGTGTCGAGGCTATGTCCCGTGTGCCCATGGGCTCAGACGGCGGGGCCTGGGCCACCGATCCGGAGACCAACCTGCACACCGGCTTTATGCCCCAGGGGATCGGGGCCGACCTGATCGCCACGCTGGAAGGCTTCAGCCGGGAAGACGTAGATGCCTTTGCCGTGCGATCCCAGCAGAAAGCCGCCAATGCCTGGCA
This sequence comes from uncultured Marinobacter sp., assembly GCA_966210405.1. Taxonomy (GTDB): domain Bacteria; phylum Pseudomonadota; class Gammaproteobacteria; order Pseudomonadales; family Oleiphilaceae; genus Marinobacter. The sequence continues at coordinate 6,824 of CBIHLH010000097.1, read as the reverse complement.
AAATGGCTACTTCGGCAAATCCATCATTCCGGTTACTGACCAGAACGGTGTGGTGATCCTCGACCGTGACGAGCATGTGCGTGGCAATACCACGGTGGAATCCCTGTCCGGTCTCAAGCCATCGTTCCAGATGATGGGCGAAATGGGCTTCGACGGCGTTGCCCGGGAAAAATACCACTACGTGGAAAAGATCAACCACGTCCACCACGCCGGCAACTCCTCCGGCATTGTCGACGGTGCCACCGCCATGCTGATCGGCAGCGAGGCCAAGGGCAAAGCCATGGGCCTGAAGCCGCGCGCACGGATCGTTGCCACAGCCGTCACCAGTACCGATCCGACCATCATGCTCACCGGCCCGGCCCCGGCAGCCCGCAAGGCGCTGGAGAAGGCCGGCATGACCGCAGATCAGATTGACCTGTTCGAAGTGAACGAAGCCTTCGCCTCCGTGGTGATGCGCTTCCAGCGGGAACTCTCGGTGCCCGATGAAAAAGTGAACGTGAACGGCGGTGCCATTGCCATGGGTCACCCGTTGGGTGCCACCGGGGCCATGATCCTCGGCACCCTGCTTGATGAGCTGGAGCGCCGAGAACTGCGCTACGGCCTCGCGACCCTGTGCGTGGGTGGCGGCATGGGCATTGCCACCATTATCGAGCGCGTCTGAACCCGTCCACTTTTTTAAGGAGAACCGATTATGAGTGCCATCCGATATGAGCTGGGTTCAGACCAGATTCTGACCCTCACCATCGATATGCCCGGGCAGTCCGCCAATACCATGAATGCCGCCTTCCGCGAAGCCCTCTCGGAAACCGCCGCAAAGGTCAAAGGCGACCTGGGCAACATTCGCGGCGTGATCGTCGCCTCCGCCAAGAAAACCTTCTTCGCCGGCGGTGACCTGAAAGAGCTGTACACGGTCACCCGGGAAGACGCACAGACGTTTGAACACATGGTCAACGCCCTGAAAGCGGACATGCGCTTCCTGGAAACCAGCGGCAAGCCCGTGGTGGCCGCCATCAACGGCAGCGCCCTGGGTGGCGGGCTCGAGATTGCCCTGGCCTGCCATCACCGTATTGCCCTTGATGATGACAGCATCCAGCTGGGCCTGCCGGAAGTCACCCTGGGCCTGCTGCCCGGCGGTGGCGGCACCCAGCGACTGCCCCGGATGATTGGCCTGGAGGCTGCCTTCCCGTTCCTGATGGAAGGCAAGAAGGTAAACCCGAAAGTCGCGCTGAAAGCCGGCATCGTGGACCAACTGGCAGATTCCCCCGAGGACATGATCACCCGGGCCCGGGCCTTTATCGACGCCAATCCCGAATGCCGGCAACCCTGGGACCAGAAAGGCTTCAAATTTCCCGGTGGCGCGCCGCACCACCCTGCCATGGCCCAGAAACTGGCCATTGCCCCGGCCATGCTTAAGCAGAAGACCAGAGGCTGCTACCCGGCACCGGAGCGCATTCTCTCCGCGGCGGTGGAAGGCGCCCAAGTGGACTTCGACAATGGCAGCCTGATCGAAACCCGGTACTTTGCCGAGCTGGTGATTGGCCAGGTCGCCAAGAACATGACCGGCACTTTCTGGTTCCAGCTCAATGCCATCAACGCCGGTGGCAGCCGGCCCGACGGCGTCGAAAAGGACACCTTCCGGAAAGTGGGTATTCTCGGTGCGGGCATGATGGGTGCGGGCATTGCCTACGCTACTGCCACCCGTGGCATTGATGTGGTTCTGAAAGACGTGTCTATTGAAAACGCCGAGAAAGGCAAGGGCTACTCGGAGAACCTGCTGGCCAAAAAAGTCAGCCGCGGACGGATCACCGAACACCAGAAAGCGGAGACCCTTGGCCGCATCCGGGCCACCGCCGCCGCCGACGATCTTGTCGGCTGCGACCTGATCATTGAAGCCGTGTTCGAGGACAGCGACCTGAAGGCCAGGGTCACCCAGGAAGCGGAACCCAAACTGGTCAACAACGGCATCTTTGCCTCCAACACCTCCACCATTCCCATTACCCAGCTTGCCAGAGCCTCCGCCAAGCCGGCGTATTTTATCGGCCTGCATTTCTTCTCCCCGGTGGACAAGATGCAACTGGTGGAAATTATCGTCGGCGAACAAACGTCCGATGAAACCCTGGCGCGGGCCTTTGATTACGTTCAGCAGATCGGCAAGATCCCGGTGGTGGTGAACGACAGCCGGGGCTTCTTTACCTCCCGGGTATTCGGCACCTTCGTGAACGAAGGCATCTGCATGCTTGGCGAGGGCATTCATCCGTCCAGCATTGAAAACGCCGGGGTGCTGGCCGGCATGCCGGTGGGGCCACTGGCTATCTCCGACGAAGTCAGCATGACACTCATGCAGCACATCCGGGACCAGAGCATGAAAGACACCGAGGCCGCAGGCGGCACCTGGAACGCCCACCCGGCGGAGGCCGTAATCGACGCGATGGTGAACGAGCACGGCCGCAAGGGCAAAGCCGCGGGCGCCGGCTTCTATAACTACCCGGCCAACGGCAAGAAACACCTGTGGCCAGAGCTGGAGAACCTGTTTGTTGATGCCGGGAAGGCCCGGAGCGTTAAGCTGCAGGAGCTGACAGACCGGATCCTGTTTATCCAGGCCATTGAAACGGTTCGCTGCCTGGAAGAGGGCGTGCTGCGCACCGTGGAAGACGCCAACGTCGGCAGTATTTTCGGCATTGGTTATGCCCCCTGGACCGGCGGCGCCATACAATTCATTAACCAGTATGGTGTGAGGGCGTTCGCCGAACGCGCTCGACAGCTGGCGGAGGTTTATGGCGAGCGTTTCAGCCCGCCAGCACTGCTGATGAAGCACGCCGAAGGCAACACGCCCTTCCGCTAAACCGGCGAGAACCACGCAAGCGGACAGGAATTGCTGGCAGGCACTCGCCTGGCGGCCTCCTGGCAGGCCCTGCTCGCATGCGTGGACCAGGTAAGCCGTTACTCAACCCGCACCAACGTGACGAGTTCATGGACAGATTGTCACGAACCGATACGCCCTGCCTATGGCAACCGATCTGGCCCTTGCCTACAATAAATCCATTCGCTCACGGGTCGATACGGTTCAGTTGCCGCTGGCCGATCCCCAGAACCGTCAGGTAGGAATTTATGACCAATGCGGAACGCATGCCCGCCCGCCATCTCCCGCTCAGAGATCGTACGCTGAGCACCTGTAAAATGATTGGTGTGGCCCTGTTGCTGGCATTACCGCTCGGGCTGCAGGCCAAGATGGACACGCCGAAAGTCTACGAGCCGGTGGCCCCCACCATTGATCAGGCCCGGGCCAACATCCTGATTGCCAGGCAGTTGCAGTTTACCCATTTTCGCGACCTTCGTATCAGCGATGAGCTCTCCGGTGATGTCTTCGAGGCGTACCTTGAGTACCTGGACGGGCAGCGTATCTATCTGACTCAGAAAGACGTCAACAAACTCGGGCAGGTCAAGGGGCAGCTCGGCTCCGCCCTCAAAACCGGCCAGTTGCAACCCGGATTCGACATCTACAACCTGGTGCAGCAGCGCATCATTGAACGGCTCAAGTTCGCTCTGGACACCCTTGACAACGGTATCAGTGAACTCGAGTTCGATACCAATGAGAGCATCCTGCTGGATCGTTCAGAGGCGCCCTGGGCCGCCGACCAACAGGCGCTGGATGAACTCTGGATCAAGCGAATCAAGAATGCCGTGCTGGCTCAGCGGCTGAGCGGAACCGACGATGAAGCCATTGTGGATACCCTCCGGCGCCGCTACGAAGGCCAGCTCAAACGGGCCTACCAGGCCCGAAGTGAAGATGCATTCCAGGCCTACATGAATGCCTTTACCGGCATGTGGGACCCCCACACGTCCTACTTTTCGCCGCGCACCTCCGAGAACTTCAATATCAACATGAGCCTGTCCCTGGAAGGCATCGGCGCGGTGCTGCAGGCGGATAACGAATACACCAAGGTGGTTCGTCTGGTACCGGGCGGCCCAGCTGCGAAGCAGGGGCAGCTTGGCCCCGCTGACCGGATCGTTTCCGTCGCCCAGGAAGGTGAAAAGCCGGTGAACGTGATTGGCTGGCGGCTCGACGAAGTAGTCGATCTGATTCGCGGGCCGCGGAACTCCGTGGTCACCCTGGAAGTCATCCCGTCGAGCGCCACCGACGAAACCATAACCCAGACCATTGCCATCAAACGGGACGAGGTCAAGCTGGAAGAGCAAAGTGCCAGCAAGGACATTATTGAGCTGCAACGCAACGGCGAGGATTACACCATCGGGGTCATCACCATTCCCACCTTCTATGCCGATTTCCAGGCTATGCAGGCCGGCGACCCCAACTACAAGAGCACGACCCGCGATGTCCGGGAGCTGATTACCGAGCTCCAGAAGCAGGGTGTCGAGGGGCTGGTGATTGATTTGCGCAACAACGGTGGCGGTGCGCTGCATGAAGCCAACGACCTGGTTGGTCTGTTTATTGACAAGGGCCCGACCGTCCAGATCCGAAACGCCAACAACGATGTTCAGGTACTGACGGATGAAGACCCCTCCGTGGCTTACGACGGCCCGCTCGTGGTGCTGACCAACCGGATGAGCGCGTCTGCTTCGGAAATCTTCGCCGGCGCCATTCAGGATTACGGCCGGGGCCTGGTGGTCGGGTCACAGACCTTTGGTAAAGGCACGGTTCAAGCGGTCCGCCCGCTGAATCACGGCCAGTTGAAGATTACCCAGTCCAAGTTCTACCGGGTCTCGGGCGGTTCCACCCAGCACAAGGGCGTGGTTCCGGACATTGAAATTCCGTCCCGCATCGACAAGACCCGGATTGGCGAAGACGCCCTGGACCATGCCCTGCCCTGGGACCAGATTGAAGCCGTGCCCCACACCCGGTATTACGATTTCAGTGGTGTGATTGACGAGCTTCGCAAACGCCATGAACAGCGCTTTGCCAACAGCCCGGAATTCAGCCTGCTGCAGCGGGAAATCGAATTCCTTGAGCAGCAGCGGAAAATGGAGTCCGTCAGCCTTAACCTCGAGGAACGCAAGGCCCAGCACACCCGGATTGAGCACACCAGGCTCGCAATCGCCAACGCCCGCCGGGAACTCCGGGGCGAAGAGCCCTTCGAGACCCTCGATGCGCTTGAAGACTGGCAGGACGAACAGGCGGCAGACCTGGACTCAACCGACAACGAACTGGATTTTATCATTCGCGAGGGTGGCCACATCATGGCGGACATGCTGGAACTGGATAAGCGTATGGCCTCTATCCTGTCGCCACAGCAACTGGCAGCCCAGGCACCAGCCCAGTAACGGGACGTCAGCCAAACAGGGCCCGCATGCCCGTGATGTTCGGATTGTGCACCACACCTTTCTCGGTGACGATGGCATCAATCAGGCTCGCGGGCGTGACATCAAACACCGGGTTGAATACCCGGATTCCGTCGGGCGCCAGCGGTATTCCCCGCATTTCCCGGATCTCGGTGCCCTCCCGCTCCTCAATGGTAATGTCCGCACCTGAAGCCAGCGACATATCCACCGTGCTGGACGGCGCGACCACCATGAAGCCCACCTTATGATGACGAGCCAGCACCGCGAGGCTGTAGGTTCCGATTTTGTTGGCGACATCGCCGTTGGCGGTAATCCGGTCAGCACCCACGATGATCCAGCGCACCTCGCCCCTGGCCAGAATGGCCGCAGCAGCACTGTCAGCGTTCAACGTCACCGGAATGCCATCCCGGGCCAATTCCCAGGCAGTCAGCCGGCTGCCCTGAAGCCAGGGCCGGGTTTCATCGGCGTATACCTGCTTTAACAGTTTGCGTTCGTGCAACCGGCGGATAACTCCCAGTGCGGTGCCATAGCCTCCAGTGGCCAGTGCGCCGGTGTTGCAGTGGGTCAGCACCGATATCGGTTTGTCCGGATTCATGAACGCCAGGGCCTGATCCGCCATCTCCCGGTTGGCCGCCAGATCTTCCTTATGAATCGACACCGCTTCGGCCGCCAGCCGCTTTTCCGCTTCCGCCAGGGAATGGCACTGATGAAACACCCGTTCCATCCGCTGCAGGGCCCAGAACAGGTTGACCGCCGTCGGCCGGGACGCGGAGAGTTCCCGGATCGCCTGCCTGATCTCGGCCTTCCAGTCTCCACCGCCCGCGTGACGGGCCGCCAGGGCGACGCCATACGCCGCACTGATCCCAATCGCCGGGGCACCGCGTACCACCATGTCGCGTATGGACTGGGCGACCCCTTCAGCGCCTTCCACGGTAATCCAGTGCTCCTCGGCCGGCAGCAACCGCTGATCCAGCAGATCGAGGCTATGTTCATGCCAACGCATGGCAACGGTTCCGACAGGATTTTTAGCGGGGGATTTCGGGGGTGTCGCCATCAGTTCACTCCGGTTTCATAACGCTGAAAACCGCCAGTATAACGGTTATACTTCCGGGCTACATTTTCACAGAGCGGGCGGCGCTCGCCCAACGCTGAAAGGCAGGTTAAATGACGGCAGACACCATTACCGCAGCCGATATCCGTATTAACGCCCGCTGGCTCCTGCCAATCGAGCCCCGGGGCGTGGTACTCGACCACCATGCCGTCATTGTGCAAGGTACTCACATCATCGCCGTGCTGCCGCAGGACCAGGCGGATGTCGCATTCCGGGCCCGGGAAACCGTTGACCTGCCGCACCACGTTGTCATGCCGGGGCTCATTAACATGCATGGCCATGCCGCCATGTCGCTGTTCCGGGGCATGGCAGATGACTTGCCGCTAATGACCTGGCTCAACGATCACATCTGGCCCGCAGAAGGCCGTTTTGTCGGTGAGCAGTTTATTGCCGACGGGACCCAACTGGCGATGGC
>CBIHLH010000096.1:0-13945 GCA_966210405.1 uncultured Marinobacter sp. | reverse complement strand
ACCAGCATCAGGCCCGGATACTGCGCCAGTACTGCGAGTGGGTGCTGGTGGAGGATCAGGAAGAGCGCCTGAATCCGATTCTTGATCGCATCCCCATCCTGAAACTGCGCACCACCGAACCCCTGGCCGAAACCCGCACCCTGGCTGAGGAAATGCCCAGGGCCCGGGAGATCTGGACCCGTACCCAGGCGTTTGTCGAGACCGTTACCCGCCAGATCGAAACCGGCAATGACCTGACTTTCGAGCATGCCCGCCCGATCATCCAGGACTGCGTGGACAGCATCAAGGCCAACCCCAGCGCCATGTTCTGGATGAGCCGGATCAAATCCCGGGACGCCTATACGGCAGAACACTGTTTGCGCGTCGCCATCTTTGCCGTGGCCTTCGCGCGGTTTCTGGGCATGCCCGACGAGGATCTGGAAGTCGTCGGCCTGTGCGGCCTGCTCCATGATCTGGGCAAGCTCCGGGTGCCGGATACCATTCTCAACAAGCCAGGCGCACTGAGCCCGGAAGAACAACGGCTCATGCAGGAGCACACCACGCTGGGCTATGAGATGTTGAAGGCCGACATTCGTCTGGACCCGATTGTGAGCGATGTCACCCGCCACCATCACGAACGGATGGATGGCCGCGGCTACCCCCAGCAACTGGCGGAATGGCAGATCAGCCGGCTGGCACGGCTGGTGTCCATTGTGGATGCCTTCGACGCCATCACCAGCGATCGCTGCTACCGGGACGGTCTGTCCACGCCGGAGGCCATCCGGATCCTGTATCGCAATCGAGGGCAGCAATTCGATGCCACCATGGTGGAGGCGTTTATCCGGATGATCGGCGTTTACCCACCAGGCAGCCTGGTGGAACTGTCCACCGGCGAAGTGGCGATTGTGGTGGCCACCCATCCCGGTCGCAAACTCAGGCCTCGCGTGGAAATCGTGCTCAATGCGGACAAGCAGCCGGTTTCCCCCAGAACGGTAGACCTGGCGGCGCCAGTGACCGGAGGGCAGGCAGCGCCGGAGATTTTCGCCCCATTGCCAGACGGTGCACACGGGGTGTCGCTCAAGGGGCGCGTGCAACAACTAATAGCGGGAACGGACCCCCATGCCTCATAATCATCGGCGCACTGCCGTTACAGTCACAGCATCGACCTAAAACAAGCGGAGCACACTTTGGCGAATCCACCCACCAACACGCGGTACGTTGTGAAAGGCCTGCTCCACCCGGCCTTTCCAGTGGCTATTTTCCTCGTGTTTCTTTGCCTGGCTGCGGGCCTGCGCTATGGCCTGGTCCAGCAGGACAACCGACAAATCCGTGCCAATCTCGCCAACGAGGCCCGCGCCATGGCCAGCAATCTGGAACGCGAGTTTCTGATCCATGCCGAGGCGATCCGGCGGATGGCAAGCCGGCTGGAGTCCGACCCCGCCATGCCGGAGTCCGAGTGGCGCCGGGATGCCCGCCATTATCTCGACGATTTTGGCGTTTACCAGGCCATTGAGTGGATCGACCGGAACTTCACTATCCGGTGGCTCGAACCGGTGACCGACAACGAATCCGTGATTGGCTATAACGTCGCCTTCAGCGAACAGCGGCGTCAGGCCCTGGAAGCGGCCCAGGCGTCCGGTCATTATGATATCTCCGGGGTCATCGACCTGTACCAGGGTGGCAAAGGCATGGTGATCTATGCGCCGGTTGGCGCTGGCGCCGACAACAATGGCTTCATTGCCGGCGTGTTCCGGATGGATGTCCTTGCCGGACAATTGCTGACCGCCCGGGTGCTGGAATCGTTCCGGATTCATATCTACAACAACGGCGCACTCAGTTACGCCCTGAACACGTCCAAAACCGTCAGTCCCGGCTTTTCGGAAACCACAGAGGTCGATCTACCGACACTGGAATGGACGCTGTCGCTGCAACCGGCGCAGGAGTGGGTCGATCAGCAGCGCAGTTACTGGCCCTGGATGACGTTCACCACCTTCCTGCTGATGGGTCTGCTGACCAGCCTGACCACTCTGCTGGTGCAGCTCATCCTCAAGCGCAACCAGGCCCTGCTGAAAACCCGGAGGGAGCTGGTTCAGGAGATCGAACAGCGCCAGTCGATGCAGCAGGATCTGGCCCGGCTGGAATCCACCGACACTCTGACCGGGCTGGCCAATCGCCGGTTCTTCATGGAAGACCTGGCCCACACCCTGAACATTGCCGACCGGCAAATGCGCCAGGTCGCCCTGGTGATGATCGATCTTGACCGTTTTCAGACCCTCAATGATTCCCTGGGCCACCAGTTTGGCGACGAATTGCTGATCAAGGTTTCGGAGCGCATCAACCAGCTCAGCAACGAGCGGATTCTGGTGGCCTATTCCGGCGGGGATGAGTTCATGGTCTGCCAGCAGCACGTAGACGACATTGATGATGTGATTCACCTGCTGGGCCAGATCAAGCAGTGTTTTGACGAGCCCTTTGTGGTCCAGAACGAGTCCCATGGCATTACCGCGACCATGGGCGTGGCGGTGTACCCGCAAAGCGGCCTCGATGCCGATACCCTGATGCGCAACGCAGACGTGGCCCTGTACCGGGCCAAGGAGCAGGGCCGCAATACCTACCAGTTCTATACCGAGGGCATGCAGGACCGGGAAGTGATGCGCCTGGAGCTGGACAAGGATCTGAGCCAGGCCCTGGCCAACAACGAGTTCGTGCTCTACTACCAGCCTCAGCTGGACCTGGACAGCGGCGAGATTCACAGCGTTGAGGCGCTGATTCGGTGGCAGCACCCCCGGCGCGGTCTGTTGCCACCGGTGGAGTTCATTCCGCTGGCCGAGGAAAGTGGCCGGATTACCGATATCGGTCGCTGGGTGGTGATGGCCGCGTGCCGGCAACTTGCCGCCTGGAAAGGCACAACCTATGAAGGCCTGCGTATTGCGGTGAACCTGTCAGGCCGGGAACTGGATGACGAAAATCTGGTGGATCACATCCGCGAGGCCCTGGCCGCCGTGGACGTGCCGGCGCACCGGCTGGAGGTTGAGTTAACAGAAGAGATTTTCATCCAGAATATCGAGCATAACCTCAATCAGCTTTCCCGCCTGCATCAATTGGGTGTGCACCTGGCTATTGACGATTTTGGTGTGGGTTACTCGTCGCTGGGTTACCTTCGGGACTTCCCGGTGGACTTGCTGAAGATTGACCGGTCGTTCATCACGGATGTGACGGAACGCCACGATGATGCGGTTATCACCCGGGCGGTCATCAACCTGGCCCACAATCTGGGGATTCAGGTGGTTGCCGAAGGTGTGGAGACCGAGGCGCAGCTGACGTTCCTGAAGAATCACCGCTGCAACCTGGCCCAGGGCTATCTGATCAGCCGGCCGATTCCGGCCGCTGAGCTGGAGAAGGCGTTGGCCAAGGGCCTGCGTGTCGCTGGCATGACGGTAGATACCGGATTGTAATTTCCACGCTGGGTCCCCACGATGAAGGTGACCAGGCCCGGATGAGAGTTTATGACTGCGCATTACCTGACCACCGAACAGAACAGCAAGTTGCGCCAGTGGGAGCGCTGGAACCGTCGTTATTTTGTGTTTGCCTTTGTGGCGCTGACGATCATTCTGGTGTTCAGCAGTCAGTTGGGGTTGTCCAGTGACGAAAGCTGGGGGCCACTCGGGGTGCTGATTGCGGCGCTTATTACCCCGATCATTGTGCTTCAGTTGCGGCTGGCGTGCCCGGCCTGTGGCCACAGGATTGGCTGGCAGGCGAAGCTGATGGCACCCGACCAGTGTAAGGCCTGCGGTACGTTTCTTCGTTCCAAAGGCCGGTAACCCTCTCCAATTCTCCCTTATCTCAAAAAAACCTTTGACCTGTGAGTCGCTCATAGGTTTTAGGCTATTCTTATTGGTCTGGAGTTTGCCGTGCTCAGGCAGGGGCGGCTTCCGAAAACCGTTGCAAGTACGTCCATTTAAACTTGATTACCGCCACCCATGGATACATCCATTTACGGACCCCGCCCCTGCCTGACCACTCCGCTTATTTCAGTCGTGGATTCCTACAGCCATTACTGATGGCACGGTGAGAGCGGACGATGAAAGTAAAAGACATTGCAGGCGCCGCAGGCGTAAACCCGGATACAGTCCGGTTTTACACCCGGGAGAACCTGCTGAAACCGACCCGTAACCCGGACAATAACTACCAGCAGTTTAACGCCGAGGATCTGCGCCGACTCCGGTTTGCCCGAAAGGCCCGGCAGTTGGGGTTTTCGTTACCGGAGATCCGGCAGATTCTGGATCAGGCGGACGATCACCATTCGCCGTGCCCGATGGTCCGGGATGTGTTTCAGCAGCGGCTGGCGGAGGTTGAGCGGGAGATTCGGGAATTGCAGCAGCTGCGCAAGCGAATGACCTCGGCGCTGGCTGCCTGGAAGGACATGCCCGATGGCACACCGGATGGTCATACCATCTGTCGGCTGATTGAACACTGGGAAGACCCTGCGCCCTCCGGTGAGGGAAGCGATGGGGATGAGGAGTAATAGCGAATGAGTGATGCAACTGTGTTACAGGCCACGCTCAGTATTTCCGGGGCTTCGTGTCAGGGCTGTGTGAAGAAGATCCGCACGGCTCTGGAACCGCTGACCGGGGATACGGAACGGGTGGAAGTCGATCTCGAAAACCAGACGGTGGCACTGCCGGAAGGGGTGGATGCGGCCGAGGCCGCCCGGATTGTGACGGCGACCGGTTACCCGGCTGAGCCTGTTGAGGAGGCGCCAAAGCCCGCCCCTGAAGGCAATCAGGCTGAACCCGCCGGCGCGGAGAATGGGCAGATTCATCTGTCGGTGACCGGCGCAACGTGTGCTTCCTGTGTGAATACCATTGAGAAGGCCCTGATGTCGGTGTCCGGTATCAGCCATGCTCATATGAATCTGGCGGACAACACCGCGACGGCCACGGGTGAGGCAGACCCGCAGGCTCTGGTGAATGCGGTGGAGAGCGCCGGTTATGGCGCCAGTGTGATCGAGGATGAGGATGAAGCGGACGACCGCAAGCAGGAGCAGGATAAAAAACAGTACAAGTCGCTGCTGGTGAAGATGGCGGTGAGTCTGGGGCTGGGCCTTGGGCTGATGATCTGGGGTATGGGCTTTGGCACCATGATGGTGACCGATGCCAACCAGGGCACCTGGCTTGGGCTGGGTGTGCTGACGCTGATTGTGATGGCCGCCACCGGCGGGCATTTCTATACCGGGGCGTGGAAGGCGTTCCGGCATCATAACGCCAATATGGATACGCTGATTGCCCTGGGCACCGGCACCGCCTGGCTTTATTCTATGGTGGTCGCCAGCGTGCCCGGCGCGCTGCCGGAGATGGCCCGGCATGTGTATTTTGAGGCCTCTGCGATGATCGTTGGTTTGATCAATCTGGGCCAGGCTTTGGAGCTGAGGGCCAAGGGCAAGACGTCGGAGGCGGTGCGCCGGTTGCTGGATCTGCGGGCGAAAACCGCCCGGGTGATCCGTGACGGTGAAGAGCAGGACATTCCCGTGGAGGAGGTTCGCAAGGGCGATCACATCCGGGTCCGGCCCGGGGAAAAACTGCCGGTGGACGGTGTGATTGCCGAAGGCTCAACCCGGATTGACGAAAGCATGCTCACCGGCGAGCCCATGCCAGTGAGTAAATCCGAGGGGGATGAAGTCTCCGCCGGCACCCTGAATACCCACGGTTCAATCATTTACAAAGCAACCCGTGTGGGCAGCGAAACAGCACTGGCCCAGATCATCAAACTGGTGAAGAAAGCCCAGGGTTCCAAGCCCGCCATTGGCCGGCTGGCCGACAAGATCTCCTCGGTGTTCGTGCCGACTGTCATGCTGATTGCCGTGGTCGCAGCTCTGGTCTGGTACAACGTCGGGCCGGAGCCGGCGGTGGTGCATATGATGGTGGCCGCCACCACGGTGCTGATCATTGCCTGCCCCTGTGCCCTGGGGCTGGCCACGCCCATGTCGGTAATGGTGGGCGTTGGCAAGGCGGCGGAATACGGTGCGCTGATCCGTCAGGGCGATGCCCTGCAGACCGCCGGCAAGCTGGACCTGGTGATTCTGGACAAGACCGGCACCATCACGGAAGGCCATCCGGCAGTCACCCGGGTGCACGCCAGTAATGGTGACGAGCAGCGTCTGCTGGCTCTGGCGGCAGGACTGGAACAGCACTCGGAACACCCGCTTGCCGAAGCCATTCTGGCAAAGGCGAAGGAGGAAGGCACCGAGGCCGAAAAGGTCAGCGGCTTTGAAGCCCTGAACGGCAAGGGCGTCAAAGGCGATTTTGACGGTCAGCCTCTGCGTCTGGGCAACCGGCGCTGGCTGGAAAACGAAGGGATTGCTCTGGGCAACCTGACGGATGCTGCCAACACCATTGCTGAAGAGGCCGGCACGCCGCTGTTCCTGGCTCTGGGCAACAAAGCCCTTGGTGTCATCGGTGTTGCCGATGCGATCAAACCGGACTCCAAGGCGGCCATAGCCCGACTACATAACGCTGGCATCAAAGTGATGATGGTTACCGGCGATGTCGACGCCACCGCCAAAGCCATCGCTGCGAAGGCGGGCATTGACGACTACCGGGCGGAAGTCCTGCCGGAAGACAAGGCCAAGGTGGTCAGTGAAATGCGCGAAAAAGGCTACACCGTGGCCATGGTGGGCGACGGCATCAACGATGCGCCGGCGCTGGCGGCGGCCGATGTTGGTTTTGCCATTGGCACCGGTACCGATGTGGCCATCGAAAGCGCGGGGATCACCCTGATGCGGGGTTCCCTGCATGGCGTGCCCGATGCCATCGAGATATCCCGGGCCACGGTGAAGAACATTCACCAGAACCTGTTTGGTGCTTTTGTCTATAACTCCATGGGTATTCCGGTGGCTGCTGGCCTGCTCTACCCGGTCTGGGGCATCCTGATGAGCCCTATCCTGGCCGGCGCTGCCATGTCCCTGTCGTCCGTGACCGTGGTCTCCAACGCCAACCGGCTGCGGTTGTTCAAAACCAGCCACAGGCCGTCACGGGAACCAACAAACCCTGATCCGAAACAGCAAAAGGAGCGGAACTGATGGAAACACTTCTGGTCAATGCCGGAGGACTCGCCCTGATGGCGGCCATCGTCTGGTGGTTCTGGCTTTCCGGCTCCGGCGACACAGGCTCAAACGAACACCAACATCACCACTGAGGAAAACGCCATGAAAAAACACTCCCTGGCTCTCGGCCTGATGGCTGCCCTGAGTTTCAGCACCACCGCGCTGGCGGCCGGTGCCGCCCAGAGTATCCACGTGTACAAGTCGCCTACCTGCGGCTGCTGCACTGACTGGGTCAAACACCTTGAAGAAAACGGTTTTGAGGTCGAGGTTACCGAAACCAACAACCTCAACCCGATCAAGGCCGATGCCGGTCTTACGCCCGCCCTGGCCAGCTGCCACACGGCGTTTATCGGTGACTATGTAATCGAGGGCCATGTGCCGGCCAGCGATATCCAGCGCCTGCTCGCCGAAGCCCCGAAAGCCACCGGGCTGAGCGTCCCCGGCATGCCCATGGGCTCACCGGGCATGGAAATCGGCAACCGGAAAGACCATTACAAGGTCATCCTGTTTAACGACGCCGGTCAGACCCGGGTCTTTGCAGAGTATCAGTAAGCCTCGACAGTCTGGCGCCCTGGGTGTCGATTTCTCCCCGGGCGCCGGTTAACCAGGCTCGCTTCTCTCAGTATCTCAGTAGAGGTACGGCGCCAGCGCCAGCTCCAGCCGTGCCTGGGCAGCATAAAGGTTGGCTACAGGGATGGCCGGTTGTTCCGGCGGAACTGCCGTCGGCCAGGCCTTCTGCAATTCATCCAGCACCTTACCGGCTTCACGCCAGGCTTCCTTGTTCTGTTTCTTCAGCATCCCCTGATGGTCTTGCAGGTAATCCCGGGCGGCCAGCACAAAGCCGCGCCCGTCCTGGTATTCGTGTTCCGCCACGAAACGGCCGTCTTCCAGCGCCTCGTCATACTCCAGAACCGCCTGCTTGGTCAGGGACAGCACAACTTTGGATACGCTGGACGGGCTTTGGCCCTCAACCGCCTTTGCCGCCTTCTCGATGTCCACCCAGGCGGCCTGAAAGTCCTGACTGATATCACCCCAGTTCTCCACCTGCCCGGCCTTTTCGGCCAGCACCTTCAGGTGATTGCCGAGTTCTTCCTGGCCACGGCTCTCAAGGCCTGCGTCGGCCATCGGATACACTTCCACCCAGGGATGGGTAAGGTGTGGACGACCTTCAGCCACGTCTCCCGACTTGATCAGCTCCCGGGCGGCCATCAGGTGCCCTTGCATCATTTGCAGCATGGCGACATAGGCGCCGTCGGACTTAACGGCAGACACAGAGCTTCCGCCTTCTCCGCCTTCGCCTCCTTCTCCGCCTTCACCACCGGCCGCGAAGTAGCTGAACGCAGCCCCGGCTTCGCCGCCATGGGCCTCACCACCTTCTCCACCGTGGGCTTCGCCACCCTCACCACCGTGAGCTTCGCCACCTTCGCCGCCATGGTGCTCGCCTTTTTCACCTCCGTGCATCGCCCCCTTTTCATCACCATGATGCTCACCGCCTTCTCCGCCCTGGGAGCCGGAGGTCGTCATCTCGTCGTGGTGCTGGTCCCCATGCTGGTCAGCGATGGCGCCAGAGCTTGCCAGCAGTGTCGCCACACCGATTCCGGTCCATAGTTTCAGTGTCTGATTACTCATCGGTTTTCTCCTAAAATAAGCCGCCTGACTGCCCACACTGGCGGTATTATTGATGGTTGTGCCATGGTGATGCATGATGCGTTAACTTTTATACTTATTGCAAATTATTCTTATTACGAATGGAAGACATGATGATTCTGTGCGTCAGCGACATCCTGAACAGCGAGCAACTGGAACGCATCCGCACCGCACTGGACAGTGGCCGCTTTGAGGATGGCCGCAACACCGCCGGCTGGCACGCCCGCCTCGTCAAGAACAACGAACAGATGACGACGGCCGATGGCACCGCAGACGCACTTCGGGCAGACGTGGAAAAAGCCCTTACGGCGCACCCGTTATTCCAGATGGCGGTACGGCCCGCAAAAATGACCCCGATTCTGTTCAGTCGCTACCGGGAGGGCATGACCTACGGTAACCATGTCGATGACCCGGTGATGGGCCGGGGAGCAGGCCGGTTGCGCACCGACATTTCCTTTACCCTGTTCCTGGACGATCCCGACAGCTATGACGGCGGTGAACTGGTCACCGATACCACCGCCGGTGAACAATCCTATAAACTGCCCGCCGGCGCCGCCGTGATCTACCCCTCCTCGACCCTGCATCGGGTGGAGCCGGTTACCCGGGGCCAGCGCCGTGTCGCCATCGGCTGGATTCAGAGTACCATCCGCGATCCCGCCCAGCGGGAAGTGCTGTTTGACCTTGATACAGCCCGGCGCCAGCTGTTCGAAAGAGAGGGCAAGAGCGCCGAGTTCGACCTGCTCACCAAGTCGCTGGCCAATCTCCAGCGATTCTGGGCCGAGATCTGATTCCGGCATTCTGCTATCTGACGCATGGGGCCATAACCGTTATACTCCGCCCCATCATTCATTTTTCCAGCCAGGTTACTTCATGCTCAATGCCGACGCTCTCAGCCAGTTGCGCCAGCTGAAATCCGATATCGAGGAAAACAAAGTGGTTTTCCCCGGCACCGTCAAAGCCACCAATGGCCGCTTCGGGTTCGTGGTGCTCGACGAGGGCCGCGATGTGTTCCTGCCCCCCGAGGAAATGCAGAAAGTCCTTCCGGGGGACCGGGTCAACGTCACCGAGCAGGAGGTGGAGAAAGGCAAAACCCAGGGTGTGGTGGACGAATTGCTGGAAACCCGTCTGAACACCTTTGTGGGCCGTTATCTGGTGAAGGGCAAGGGGCATTTTGTCGTACCCGAAACCCCGGGTATCAATCGCTGGATCTTCATTCCCCCCAGGGAACGGATGAATGCCCAGCCGGATGACTTCATCTACTGCCAGATCCACAAGCACCCGATCAAGGACGGCAAGGGCCAGGCCAGAGTACTCCGGGTCATCGGCAAGGCCGGAGAGCCGGGCATTGAACGCGCCTTCACCCTGGCCACCTTTGACCTGGCAGACACCTGGCCGGAAGCCGTTCAGAAGCAGGCGGACGCCCTGGGTGATGGCGATCTCGAATCCCGGGAAGCGGGGCGGGAAGACCGGACGGACCGCCCCTATGTCACCATCGACAGCCCGGGCACCCAGGACATGGACGACGCCCTGCTGGCCGAGCCCAACGCCACCGGCTGGACCCTGTCCATTGCCATTGCCGACCCGACAGCGGTGATTGCTCCGGGCAGCCCCGCCGAACAGGAAGCCTTCAACCGGGCCACCGCCATCTATTTTCCCGGCGAGCCCCTGCCGATGCTGCCAGACAGCATCAGCACCCGGCTGTGTTCCCTGATGCCGGACGTGAAGCGCCTGGTCCTGGTGTGCGACCTGCAGGTGAATAACGACGGCAGCCTGGGCGACTACAGCTTCCATCAGGCTGTGATCCAGTCCAAAGGCAAGCTCAGCTACGATCTGGTCTCGAATGTGATCGAAGGCCGGGAAGACGATGACATCAAAGCTCTGCCCGATGCCGTCGGCAACAGCCTGGATCAGCTCCATCAGGCGGCGACAGCCCTGAGAAAGTGGCGTGGCGAACACGCGCTGCTCAGTGGCGACCGGCCGGAATTCCGGCTCCGGCTGGACGAGAACAAGCGCATTCGCCTGATTGAGCCTTCCGTGCAGAATGAGGCCCACCGCCTGGTCGAAGAATGCATGGTGGCCGCCAACCGCTGCGCCGCCGATTTCCTCAGTGGCCAGGGCGCCGGCCTCTTCATCCAGCATCCGGGCCTGCGGGAAGATCGCGCTGACAACATCCGGGTCCTGCTTGAAGGGCACGCACCGCACCTGTCCGGTGTCGATGCCCATCAGGCCGAGGGTTTCAAAACCCTGATGAAGGAAACCGCCACACTGGAAGCAGAGGTACCGGTCAAGGCCATACTGTCACGGCAACTGGCGCGGGCCGAACTCGGCTTCAAACCCGCACCTCACCAGGGCATGGGCCTGGGCGCCTACACCACGTTCACCTCGCCGCTGCGCAAGTTCTCCGATTTCCATGTGCACCGGCTGATCAAGGCCGCGCTCTGGGATAGCCCCATGAAAGCGTTGACCGACGATCAACTGGAGGCCCTGCAGGCGGCCCAGATCCGCGCCAGGCAGGCAGCCAACAGCCTGGAGGCATGGCTCAAGAGCGACTTTGCCAAAACCTTGGGTGAAACCCCCATGGCCGGGGTGATCAGCCGTACCGTGCCCGCCGGTTTCTTCGTGCGCCTGGACGCCAACGGACTGGAAGGCTTCGTCAGTTGCAAGGATCTTGATGGCAAGTACAGCTTTGATCCGGTGACCCTGCGCCTGATCCATAACAAGAATGGCCGCATCTTTCAGCTGGAACAGCCGGTGACGGTGAGCTTTGCCGGGGTGGATGAAGAGCGCCGGCAGATCAATTTCAGGCTGGTGGAGGCCCGGGAAATCCCGACCGGGCCGGTCTGATGAGATGGAGGGCGCCAGCGACCGTTGACCGCCCTCCCGCCGGCATTACCGGGCCAGCATTCGCTCAAGCCGCTCATCTTTCGCCCGCCACTGGTCCCCCAACCAGTTTTTCACATTACGGCGGTGTTCGGCATCGGTTGAGTAATCCCGGCCTTTCAGGTGGTCGGGGATCTCTGCGGTGTGGATTTCCATTTTGACTTCCTTCACCCGGCCACAGATGAACTCCCAGAACGTCGGCGCGCCGTCCGGGTAGGCGATGGTCACGTCCACCAGGGTTTCTATGGCGTCGCCCATGGCATCCAAAACAAAGGCGGCACCACCGGCCTTGGGGGTGAGCAGGTGGGTGTAGGCAGACTTCTGTTTGTCGTGCTTGGCCTGGGTAAAGCGGGTGCCTTCCACGAAGTTCATCACACTGACCGGCGTATGGCGGAACTGCTCGCAGGCCCGACGGGTGGCCTTGAGGTCTTCACCGCGTTTTTCCGGATGTTTGATCAGGTACTCTTTGGTGTAGCGCTTCATGAACGGGAAATCCAGGCCCCACCAGGCCAGGCCGATAACCGGGACCCAGATCAATTGCTGCTTGAGGAAAAACTTCAGGAACGGTGCCCGGTGGTTGAACACCCGCTGCATGGCGAAGATATCCACCCAGCTCTGGTGGTTGGCCAGCACCAGGTACCAGCTTTCCCGTTTCAGGTTTTCGGCACCTGTGACATCCCATTGAGTGCCGTGCGTCAGTTTCATCCAGCCGGTGTTGCAGGCAACCCAGGCTTCGGCGATCCAGATGATGGCCCGGGTGCACAGGACTCTGAAGGCCTTGAGGGGGATGATGAGTTTCAGGATGGCCGGGATGTAGAGCAGGATGCACCAGAACAGGGTGTTGAGTCCCAGCAGGATGGAGTTGAGTACGCCGATAACGGGGGCGGGGAGGAAGCTGAGCATGGCGGTCCTGTTTTGGTGGTTGTGTCCGGTGGCTGCAATCATATCAATCAGAGGCAGGATTGGGCAGTGGCCCGAAGTGACCGGTTTGCCCACCGGATGTGACAGATTTGCCATGGCGATCCCTGCTGCATCTGCTCTATTCTTGCCCCAGCCTGCGGGTGATGGTGTTATCGCCAATTTTTGTACTGCCCGCCTTGTGTTCGTCATACTTCCGGATCACAGCTTTTATGGACATTCCCATGCCCAACCCCTTCAAATCGGCCGCTGCGCGGGCGGCAGGACTTACCCGGCAAACCACTCTGTATGCCGGCAACGCCTTTGACCGGGTGTTCCGCGCCGCCAGCCTGGTGCAGGCGGGACGGACGCCGTTTGAGACCCTGTACACCGACGGGCTGGTCAGCCTGCGCTATTACCCGCCGCTGGCCGAGGATTTTATCAAGCTGGACGGGGAAACCATCACGGTTGAGCGTAACGCCCACAAAACACCCATCGTGATTGTGCCGCCGCTGGCGGTGAATATGCTGATCTATGATCTGTTTCCCCAACGCAGTCTGGTACGGTTTCTTCGGGCCAAGGGGTTTGAGGTGTATCTGATTGACTGGGGCATGCCGACACGTGAGCACAGTCACTACAACCTGCACACCTATGTGGCCGAATTGCTGCCGGCCTATCTGAATCGGGTTCGGGAACACAGTGGTGAGCAGGAGCTGTCCCTGCACGGCTGGAGCATGGGCGGGATGTTTACCCTGTTTTACTCCGCCTTGAGCAATGATCAGCACGTGCGCAATGCCATTGTGCTCGGCTCTCCGATTGACAGCCACGCCTCGGGAATCCTGGGGCTTCTGAACCAGCGCATGGCGGATGTAGCCGGGTTTATCCGGAAGCGCACCGGGTTCCGACTTCATGATGTGAAACCACACTGGTTTCACACGCCGGGCTGGGCCAACACCATCGGTTTCAAGCTGACCAATCCGATCGCCAGCGTGATGAGTTACTGGGAACTGATCATTCGGTTGGGTGACCGGGAATTTGTCACCAATCACGCCACCACTTCGGCATTTCTGGACCGTATGGTGGCTTACCCTGGAGGGATTATTCAGGACACCGTAGTTCGGGTCTGGATCGACAACCAGCTGTCGAGGGGCAAAATCCAGATCGGCGAAGACATTGCCAGGCTGGAAAATGTAAGTGCCAGCTTACTCGCCATTGCCGGCGCCGAGGACACCTGGTGACGCCGGGTGCAGCCAAGCGGGTTATGGACCATGTGAGCTCTACCGACAAGACGTTTCGGGTTGTGCCCGGTGGCCATATGGGAATATTGGCGGGGAGCAAGGCACCGAAAGAAAGCTGGCTGGAACTGGCAGAGTGGCTGTCCGGGCGATCTGACTAAAAGGCTTAGACGGCCTTTACCAAAGCTATGGGCGGGCATCGGGG
>CBIHLH010000095.1:0-13952 GCA_966210405.1 uncultured Marinobacter sp. | reverse complement strand
CTTTTTACTTGATATGTCGAATTATCTTACACCCCCGCCACAGGACTATTTCTTATTTATTGATTTATATCGGATTTAAGTTCTGGCATGAATCTGGCTTTGTTTACATCGGCATCCATTCGGTTTGCCAAGCCAAACTGTTCGCGAGGGCAGGACGGAAAGCCACGGGTCTCTCGGAGATGGCCGGGTTGCAGGGAACGCCCAAGTAAACCCAAGGAGTAACATGACAATGAAATTGGCCAGAACGACTTTAGCATTAGCGTGTCTGAGCGCAATGTCTGCACAGGCAGCCTTCATTAACGACGGGTCGGAAGCAAACCTCAGCGAAGTCATCAATGACAACCTGATTGTTTCCGGCAGCAGCGTTAATGTGCTCGGCGATACAGAAACAAACGATGCAAGCACCAGCCCCTACTTCACGTCGTCTCCGGACGGCACCAACAGCACTGCCACGTTCCTCATTGAAATTACTTCAATGCTGACGAACCAGTCTTTTGGCATCTACAACGGTACAGACTACGTGCAACTTTTCTCGGGATCTGACGAGGGGAGCTACACAACGTCAGGCGGCTTTACTGGCCCCGTTGTCGATAACGAAAACCGGGCCCAGGTAAGCTTTGATATCTCGGGTGGCAGCTACAAGGTCTACGTTAATAACCAGCTCGAAGGCACCTTTGCCAGCAATGAGTTCGGTTTCTATCTCGGCTACGGTGGCGCGCCCGTCATCTATTCAGACGCTGAGATGAACGGAGGCACCGAACGGTTTGTCGCGGTTCAGGGTAAGGGACAACGTATCAACCTGGGCAGCGAAATCACCTACGGTTGTGGTGAGCAATCCCTGAGTGATTGTGTTCTCTGGGAAAACGACGACTATGTTCTCGGGTTCGAGGACGGCGGAGACATGGACTACAACGATCTGATGGTTTATGTCGAAGATATCGTCCCGGTTCCGGAACCTGGCACGATTGCCCTTCTGGGTCTCGGTCTTATCGGACTGGGTGCGGCCAGACGACGCAAGGTGTGACACGCCCCTGAACGGGCTTGGCAAAACCGACAGCTCTGTCTGTCGGTTTTTTATTGGCTTTCCGGATCAGCGATGATGACCGCGGGCCACGCACGCGTTATGCTCATACCTCTTACACGCAGACTCTTTGATTCAGGTTACGGATGACTGTTTCCCACGCATTGTTGCGGGCATGGCCTTACCTGTTCGCCACCGCTGTGTCGATCTTGCTGTTCTTTCCGACGTGGGCGCGCCTGTTCGATGCCTGGTTAAGGTGGGAGCAGACCCTAGCCCATGGCTTACCCACGTTCCTGGCGTTCCTGGCCCTGCTGATTGTTCACCCACCGCTGCCGCCACAGAGCGCTGGTCCTCACACAAGGATGTCCGGCCGAATCCCGGGCGGCATTCTGCTGCTCATTACGGTACTGCTCTGGGCAACCCTCGAACTTGTTCGCATCGATACCCTGGCTTACCTCCTGTTACCAGCGAGCCTGTTTGTCGTGTGCTGGACCGCCTTCGGACTCCGGGAAGCGCTGACCGGTATCCCATATATCGCGCTACTGGGTCTTTCACTTCCTCTCTGGGGAGACCTGATTCCGGCGCTCGTTGCCCTGGCTACCTTTGTCGTCAGCCACGCGGTGTCCACGCTGGGAATAACCGCTTTGATTGAGGGCAATCACATCACCCTGCCCTATGGGCGACTGGTTATTGCCGACGGCTGTTCAGGCATGGGTTACCTGGCTATTTCGCTGTTGCTGGGTGCAATCACGGCGGTCCTGAACGATTTCCGGTGGCGGGGGTGGCTCTGGATTTTATTGGGTTCCGCGGCGCTGGCGTTGATCATTAACTGGGTCCGTATCATTGCTCTGGTGGTGATCGCGTATATGACCGATATGAACAACGGGCTGGTCCGTGAGCATGAACTGTTTGGCTGGATCGTGTTTGTGGCTTTTATTGGCCCGGCCATGTTCCTGGTTCCGGTGCACCGCCGAAAAACTTTACAGGTTTTTAATAAACCGGTTATTTCCCTCAGGGGGAGTGCGTTTATTGTGGCCAGCCTGCTTCTCGGCCATGCCGGGCTCTCTCTCGTCCACGCCCGTGAGGTGCCGATGGGTGAGGTCAGAATAGCACCGGGCAGCTTGAAGGCGGCCTCATACCGGGACCTTCCGGTCCCACTGGCGCTGCCGACGTTCCTGAACCACCAGGTCTGGCGTGTGACTGGCAGCAACGCGGTGGTCTCTGTTGCCCAATTCCAGCGGGATTCCAAGACCACCAAAATAGTGCCGTACCTACCTCCGCTGATCGACCGGAACAGCTGGTTTCTTGAATCCTCACTGGATACGCAGGATCTTGAAATATGGCGGGAACTGAGTGGCCAGAAGCGCGTCATCCTCAGCCGGACGTATAGGGTCGGCCCCTTCGTCACCAACCATTATCGATTGGCAAAACTGCTCCAGATACCGGCCATTTACCTGGGCAAGACCCGGTTTGCGCTGGTAACGGTGCAAGCGCTCTGTCACACACCGGATTGTGGAGACGCGGTATCCACCGTTCTCGTAGCCCGGAAGCGCCTGGACCTCTAACGCGCGTCCAACGTGTCGACGGTATTTACACCACGCTCTATTGCCGCACCGTCTTTATATTGTACCCATCTGAATTCCCCCGCTTTTTCCGAGCTGGCTTGAGCTTTGCTTCCAATCAGCCTGCAACCCAACATCAAGCACAGGTAGGTGGGAATTATGATTAGATTAATTGGTGGAGCACTGGTTGGGGCGTTGCTGACGCTGACAACCGCCAATGCAGGCATGATCGTCGATACGGTCAATCAAAGTCAGTTCGTCGAGTGGTTTGGGAGCCACTCCTACACTCACGACATCAACGATGACGGGTTTACGCTGGGTAGCGCCCTGAGTGGAACCCTGGCCATCGACATAAGCGATGACCAGGATGGCTTCCTCGAGGGATTGGTTCCCGAGACCATTCTCTTTGTTATCGAAAGCTTCGATTTCGACACAGGTTATGCTCAGTTGGGAACCGCCAACTTCGGCAATGGTCTTGAGGCCCAGGCACTTGGCGCCCTGAATTCTGACGGTCTTCTGAGCGTTACCGTTCAATCGGTCCTGGGTGATTTCTATGTCGGCAAGTCAGTCCTGACAGTCGTCACGGAAGCCGTTCCCGAGCCAGGCACTCTTGCCCTGCTTGGCCTGGGCCTGGTTGGCCTGGGGGCAGTCCGGCGTCGTCAAGCCTGAACTGAACCCGGTATGAGTATTAATGCCAGCTTCGGCTGGCATTTTTTGTTGTAATAGGCCTTCACCCCAGCCCCCGGAGTTGCGAGAGGCGTATGTCCGCCAGCCTGAAGGTCGCCAAGAGTTCCGCCCTGCTATTTGCCATCCAGATCGTCCAGCGCGGGCTCGGGATCATCAGTACGCTGATTCTTGCCCGCCTTTTGACACCGGAAGATTTTGGCGTGGTGGCATTGGTGACCATCATCCTGCAGTTTTTCGAACTACTCGTAGAAACCGGAAACCAACAGTACATCGTCCAGAAGGACACCGTCAGCAACGCGGACCTCAATACCGCCTGGTCCATGGATATTCTTATCAAGTCATCGATTACGGTGGCCATCATGGCCTGCGCACCGTTACTTGCCAACTTCTTCGACACGCCCGAGCTCGTCCTGGCACTGCCCGTTGCGGCCCTGGCTATTGTCATCCGGGCCTTCCGGACTCCCGGGATGATGGTACTGGCCCGGGAAATCAATTACCGTCCGATGTTCCGGCTGACCCTCTGGCAAAAGGGGTTGTCGTTCCTGACGGTGATTGCCCTGGCGCTGCTGCATGCCAGCTACTGGGCCATTATTGCAGGAAGCCTCGTGTCAGCCGTCGTGCTGGCGATCGGCTCGTACCGCGTACACGAGTTTCGCCCCAGTTGGACCCTGGGAAACTTCAGAGAGCAGTGGCAGTTCTCCCGGTGGCTGCTGCTCCGTGGCGTTGTCGGTTTTACCCGCTCCCAGATCGATAACCTCATGGTCTCCCGTTTTTTTGGAACCACGTCATTGGGCGGCTACAACCTGGTTCGCGAGGTGAGCCTTCTACCCGCACTGTCCGCCATTATTCCCATGAGTGAACCACTGCTGGCATCCATTGCCCAGGTCAGGCACACCCCGGAGGCCCTCGCCTATCGAATACGGCTGGCGCTGGCCGTAATGGTCACGCTGTTAACCCCCATCACGACGTTCCTTCTGCTCTACCCGGAGCTGACCATCAACGTTCTCCTGGGGCCCCAGTGGTCCGCCTACAGCCACCTACTTCAGCCCTTTGCCCTGTTTTTCTTTACCTTCTGCCTGTTTGCACTGGTCAGCGACGCTGTCATCGCCCTTGGTAAGGTACGGGCACTGTTCACGTTTGATGTGCTGTCAACGGTGGTTATCGTCACCATTCTGCTACTGTTCGCCACCGACACTCTGGGCGATATGGCATGGATCAGGGGCTGGCTGGCGGTGGCGACAACATTCTGTCTTCTCGGCATTCTGAACCAATGGACCGCATTCGGCCTGTGGCGATTACTCTGGCTGTCGGTGCCATCGATCCTTGGAAGCCTGGGAGCAGCCTGGCTGGTTTCGCTCCCCACCTGGCCAGCACTGTCCGGGCTCTGGGAGTTTATCTTTCTGGGGACCTTGTTTGTCAGCGCCGCCGCCCTGCTGATTGTCGGCTCGGGCCGGATTCTGCTTTCGGGAACGGAGGAATGGGCGCAGCTGCATTCCCTGGTGCGCCAGGCGACCCGACGAACCAGTTAGTGCGACTGGCCGCCGCCGGCGAGATTTTCATAGAGCAGCACCTTGCCATGGGACCAACCGATAGAAACAACATCCCGGTCGCCGTCGCCATCGATATCAACGGTCACGGCACCATCGTGATGCTCATCGCCGGTGTATATCAGGCGACCCAGCCACTGGCTTCCCTGCCCCCTGTTTTCGAACCACATCATTCGTGCCTGTTCCGGGTGCCTGAGGTCATGCTCCCCCACCACGATATCGCTATCGCCGTCGTTGTCCATGTCTGTCACATCCAGGCTCATCGGGCCGGTGACGCGGGCAACAAGGTGCCGACGCCAGTCTGAACCTGCCAGTTCGGGCTGTTCATACCATACCAGATCGCCCTTCTCGCTGACCGCTTCGAAACCGACCACAATATCGAGTCTGCCATCCTGGTTGATATCGGCGACCCGATGGCGGTCCGGCTTGTCCGCCGAATCATCAACAACCAGCTCACTCCAGCCACCGTCCCTGGCCTGCAATAGAATCCGCGTGCCCAGGACAACCTCATCCACACCGTCCGCGTCTATATCAACCACGGTGATTGCCTCATCCTGTGATAGTTCGCTGACCAGCTCCCAGGTCCATTCCGTTTCGCGTGGCGTCCCGGGGATCACAATCGCCTGTAATCCACTCTCAGGCTGGTGCCATGACAACAGAATCCTGGGCAAACCGCTCTGATCACCCGGCAGAAAGGCCGTGCCCTGAAGAAAATCCCCCCGGGCTTGTTCAATGTTGGTTCGAATAGTGAACTCTCCAGACCCACTATTTTCTGCCCAGACCAGTCGCTCGCCAACATTGCCTGGAGGCGGCCCCCCAAGCTTGGCCCTGAGTCGTTCAAGCAGTGTCGGTTCATAGCCGTAACCGCGCCAGCCAGTGGCCAGAATGTCGACATCGCCGTCTCCGTCAAAGTCTCCCGGAAACGCCGCATCGTGTGCGGGGGCGCCAAGAGCCCTCCTTGTCCAGTCACGATCAGGAGAACCCGGATTCTCATACCAGTACCCACCGGTAATCAGGTCAGGCCTCCCATCGCCGTTCACATCCCGGGCAAACACAAAGGTCGCCTGGCCCGGTCGCGCTTCGTCAACAACATGCCGTCGCCAGTCAGGCGCAGCCTCGCTTCGGTTACGCCACAGCCAGACCGGGTAATCGCCGTGGTAATCGGCGATTTGCCAGTTGGTGCCGACCAGATCCGTGTCGAAATCGTTATCGATATCAACCGCCCTGAGGCTGTGTCCGCCACCGGTGGACAAGACCTGCTGGCGCCAACCGGATGGCTCATTCAGATACACCGATACCGGGTTGTCACCCTCGCCCTGATTCATCTCGGCAGTCAGGATGTCGACATCCCCGTCTACATCGACATCCGCTGCCGCGATAAAGTGATGAACAGCCTCAACCTCCCCGTCCACCAAATGTTTTGGCCAGTTTTCCTGACGGTCGACGGGGTTCTCGAACCAGGCAATCTGATAGGTTTCTCCGGCTTCTTCAGCGGGCGAGAGGACAATATCCGGCCGGCCATCGTGATTGAAATCCGCAGTATCGATATATACGTCCGGCCACTGCCACCCGGTATCTGCCGCCCCCCCGGCAGCCACATACCGGTGCGACAGCCAGTCTTGAGCCTCCCCCTGCCCGGGGTTTTTCAGCCAGACATCGTTCACCACGATATCCTTAAAGCCATCACCGTCCAGGTCCGTGACCTTGAGGCCTTCTCCGTGGGGCACCGAAATATCGAGCTTGTTCCAGGTATCCGCGCCCAGTCGACGATAGATTCTGACAAAGTCTCCATTATCGTAGCCAAACAGGCTCTGGTTGCGGACTACGATCTCCGGGTTGCCGTCAAGATCCAGGTCGTGCACTTCCAGATCGTGGAATTTTGCGTTATCCACGGCGTGGGCAATCCAGGATCCGTTTTCCAGCCAGACCGTGCCGCTGTCCGCCACGAAGGCGATATCGTTGGCGCCATCACCATTCATATCCGCCACTTCAATATCGGTCCTGACGGCAAAACGCTCGGAGATAACCTCACGCTTCCAGTCGGGGTTGCGGTACCAGACCAGTTCACCAACACGGGTACTGTCGGGTTTGATGCCGAGCTTGCGCAAAATCCGCTCAAGGATCGAGAGGGGCGGGCGCTGGTGACCGCCAACGACAATATCCAGCCGGCCATCACCATCAATATCGCCCACGGATTTGCCCCAGGGGGCATTGGGTCCGGTGGGATCTATCGTCTCCCGGACAAACGCTCCGGAGCTGTTGAGAGGTGTGCCCGATGCCGGATCGGCACAGGCGGATAAAATCATCAGTGCCAACGAGTACACAACGACACGCACCGTACGGGGGCATCGCGTGATCATCGTGAGTATCAGGGTCAGATCAGGCGCACCCGAACGTAGCCCAAACATGCCTATTCCCATATAAAACAAGGCTCCCCGACATCCCTGCCAAGGCCCTGAAACAAGACCCCGGATTCGATAGACCAACCGATACATTACGCTACACTTAGTTACAATTATGTACTAATATTCACAGAGAAGTCATTGGTTCGGCGAAGGATAGCGTTATGAATCAGCAGTACGACGAGACCACGCCGGTCGCCATCGGCATGCCCGTCTACAATGGCGAATGGTACCTGGAGGATACTCTCGTCTCCGTGCTGAACCAGACTCACACCGCTTTTTCCCTGTTTATCGCCGACAACGCCTCGACCGACCGTACTGAGGAAATCTGCCGCGACTACGCGAGCCGGGATGCACGGATTCACTACATTCGCAACCCCGTCAACCTGGGTGCCTCAAAAAACTACACCGTGTGTTTCCAGCCGGCGACATCGCCCTACTTCCGGTGGCAAAACGCCGACGACCCCATTGAACCAACCCTGATCGAAAAGTGCCTGCAAGTGCTGGAGGCGCAACCGGATGCCGTTCTCGCGTACGGCAAAACCCGCCTGATCGACGAACACGGCCACAAGATTGAGGACTACGACGACGGGCTTCAGCTGAGCGCCTCCAGCCCGTCAACCCGCTTTATCGATTGCATTCGTGCCATCGGTCTGCAAAACGTGATGTATGGCCTGATACGCCGGGATGCCCTGGCACACACCGCGTTACTGGGTAACTACGTGGCGGCGGACATCAACCTCGTTGTTGAGCTGAGCCTTTACGGCAAATTCGTGGAAGTACCCGAGCGCCTGTTTAACCGGCGCATGCACCCCCAGGCAAGCAGTTGGGTCCGCAGCGACGCCGAACGCCAGAGAAATTTCTGGGACCCGTCCAAGCGCAAGATGGTGCTGCAGACCTGGCGTAGCCTCAGCGAATATTACAAAGCAGTTTACCGCGCGCCCATACCCCTGAACGAGAAGCGAATTCTTGCCTATTTCCTGCTGAAACGCGCCTATTGGCGGAAAGGGCCTATGAAGGACGAGTTAGTTGATGTCATTAAGTATGGCCTGCTGAAGCGGCCCTGAGACAAGGAGAGTGTATGAAGGTTTTAGTGACGGGCCACCGTGGGTTTATCGGCACAGTGATGGTGCCGATGCTGCTGGAGGAAGGTTTCGAGGTAACGGGCCTGGATACCGATCTATACCGGTACTGTACCTATGGGGATGAGCCGAAAGAGATTCCGTCCATCAACAAGGACGTTCGGAACGTTGATAAGCAGGACCTGGAGGGGTTTGATGCCATCGTGCACCTGGCGGCCCTGTCAAACGATCCGCTCGGTAATATCAACCCCGACCTGACCTACGACATCAACTACCGCGCCACCGTCCGCATCGCGGAAATGGCCCGGGAGGTCGGTGTTCAGCGGTTTCTGTTTGCCTCCTCCTGCAGTATGTACGGCAAGGCCGGGCAGGATGTCCTGGACGAAAGCGCCCAGTTCAATCCGGTAACGCCTTATGCCAAGTCCAAGGTGCTGGTCGAAGAAGATGTATCAAAGCTGGCCAGCGACACCTTCAGCCCGGTATTCCTGCGAAACGCGACGGCCTATGGCGTGTCGCCCCGGATCCGGTTTGACCTGGTGATCAACAACCTGGTGGCCTGGGCCCACACCACTGGCAAAATCCTGCTGAAAAGCGACGGCACGCCCTGGCGGCCCCTGGTGCATATCGAAGACATCACCCAGGCCGTTATCTGTGCACTCAAGGCGGACCGGGACACCATCCACAACCTGGCTGTCAATGTCGGCAGCAACGACGAAAACTACCAGATGCGCGAACTGGCGCAGTTTGTCAAAGAAACGGTTCCGAACTGCGAGGTCGAGTATGCCGAGGACGCGGGGCCGGACCCACGCTCCTATCGGGTGAATTTCGACAAGATTCACCGGGTTTTCCCGACCTTCAAAACCCGATGGACGGCAAGAAAGGGCGTAGAGCAGTGCTATGAGTCTTATCTTCGTTTCGGATTAAGCAAGGACGACTACGAGGGCATACGTTACAAACGGATAGCCCACATCCTGAATCTGATTGAATCAGGCAAGCTGGACCGCAATCTGGTCTGGCAGATCTGAGCCTCGGCGGGTCAGTTTATGATATTTACAGAAACGTCTGTGGCCGGCGCCTACGTTATTGATGTCAAACGTATTGGCGATGATCGCGGGTTCTTCGGCCGGTTATGGTGTGAGAAAGAAATGGCCGATATGGGGCTGGTGTCTGTCATCCGCCAGTCCAACATTGGGGTCAGCCCACAAGCAGGCACCCTGAGAGGTCTGCACTACCAGACACCCCCTCACCAGGAAGTGAAGATTATTCGCTGCCCCAGGGGGGCCATCTACGATGTCGTGGTTGACCTGCGGCCGGAGTCCAGAACATTCCGGCAGTGGTTTGCCGTTGAGCTAACCGCCGGGAACAGCCGCATGCTGTATGTTCCGGAGGGTTGTGCAACCGGCTACCAGACCCTCGTTGATGACACCGAAATCTACTACCACACCAGCGAACTCTACCATCCGGAATGCGCAACGGGTGTCCGTTACAACGACCCGGCATTCGGCATTGAGTGGCCGCTGCAGGTAACGGCCATATCCGACAACGATACCGGTTGGCAGGATTTTCGGGCACCGGAAGCCCACCAGGGGGAACGGACATGATTATTGTTGATACCGAAATACAAAAAAGGATTGCCGATAACCGCCCGATCCAGGTCGCCATGATTGGCGCCGGATACAGCGCCAGACACATTGCTTCGCAGATCACGAGCTCTTTTCCCGGCATGCACCTGGCGGTGATTGTTAACCGAACGCCGGAACATGCCCTGTCGGTGTTTCAAAAGGCCGGCATTGATGACGCCCGGTATGTCTCAAGTGCGGACGAACTGGCCGCCGCCATGCAGAAGCGCCAGCACTGCATTACAGACGACGCCAACGTCGCATTCTCGACACCCGGAATCGAAGCGGTTATCGAGACGACCGGTGAAGTCGAATACGGTGCCTGGGCGGCCTTGCAGTCGATCCAGGCAGGTAAGCACACATTCGTGCTCAACTGCGAAATGGACGCCACCGTCGGGCCACTGCTCAAGCACTACGCGTCAAAACAGGGCGTCATCTACTCCAACTCCGACGGCGATGAGCCCGGCGTTGCCTCCAATCTGGCCCGACACGTGAAAACCATGGGGCTGGAAGTGGTGGGGGCCGGTAACCTGAAAGGGTTTTACGATGTGCACCGGACTCCGGAAACCCAGAAGGCCTTTGCCGAGGCGAACAACCAGAAACCCCATATGATGACCTCGTTCGTGGATGGCACCAAACTGTCCATGGAGCTCACTGTAACGGCCAACGCACTAGGCTTTGGAGTCGGCAGGCGTGGCATGTATGGCCCGGCCTGTGACGACGTAAGAACCTGCCTTGAGCACTTTCCGGCGGGCGCGTTTCAGCCAGGCCATGGCATCGTGGATTTTCTGCTGGGCGCATCACCGTACACCGGCGCCTTCGTGGTCAGCCACACAGAACACCCGATGAAGCGGGAATACCTCAAATACCTCAAGATGGGGGACGGTCCCTTTTACGTGTTCTATACACCGTTCCACCTGCCCCAACTGGAAATCCCGATCACCGTCTGCCGGGGTGTGCTGTGCCATGACGCGGCGGTCGCTCCGAAAGACAAGCCGTATTGCGAAGCCGTGGCCATCGCCAAGAGACCGTTGCGGGAAGGCGATGTGCTCGACGGCATCGGAGGGTTCACCAACTACGCCCTGATCGACAATTTCGACACCAGTCTCAGGGAGAATCTGTTGCCCATGGGTGTGGCGGAACGTTGCCTGGTCAAGCGAGATGTACCCATTGATACCGCCCTCACCTACGACGATGTGGAATTACCGGATGGCCGACTGATCGATCAACTCCGAAAAGAGATGATCAACACGTTTTACTCATAACTCTACGCACAGGGAGGCGGCGTTATGAAAGTAGTCCTTTTTTGTGGCGGACTGGGAATGCGCCTGAGGGAGTTCTCGGAAAGCATCCCCAAACCCATGGTCCCGATCGGGCACCGGCCCATCGTCTGGAATCTCATGAAGTTCTATTCCCACCATGGCCACAAGGACTTCATTCTCTGTCTTGGCCATAACGCCCATGTGATCAAACAGTATTTTCTGAAGTACGACGAGTGCCTGACCAACGATTTCGTGTTGGAAGCCGGGCAACCACATCTGACCAAAACCGACATCCACGACTGGAAAATCACCTTTGCCGACACCGGCCTGAAGGCCAATATCGGTATGCGCCTGAAAGCTGTGGAGAAGTATCTGTCTGACCTCGGCCCGGATGACATGTTCATGGCGAACTATGCCGACGGGCTGTCTGACGTGCCGCTCGACGACATGCTGTCGTTTTTCAAGGCCTCCGGCAAAACCGCCTGCTTCCTGTGTGTTCAACCCCAGCAGTCGTTCCACTACGTCAGGTTGAACGACAACGGCACGGTACACAGCATTCAGGACACCACCAATACCGGCTTAACGGTCAACGGCGGGTTCTTTATCTTTAAAAAGAAGATCTACGACTACATCCAGGAGGGCGAAGAGCTTGTTCATGAGCCGTTCGAACGCCTGATTGCGGAAAATGAGCTGGTAGCCTTCCGTTATGATGGCTTCTGGAAGTGCATGGACACCTTCAAGGACAAGCAATCGTTTGACGAATTGCATGCCTCCGGAGAGTGCCCCTGGCAGGTCTGGCGGGAGAAAATCTAGATCATGCTCTCTGCCCTGCTGGAACAAACCGAACGCCCCCTGAACGTACTGTGTCTCGGTGCCCACTCCGACGACATCGAAATCGGTTGTGGTGGTACCTTGTTATGGCTGCTGGCCAGTGGCCGGACAATCAACCTGACGTGGGTAGTCTTTGCGTCCAACGACGTCCGGCGACAGGAGGCGGAAACCGGCGCTGCCCTGTTCACCGGCAATGCCGCACAGGTTGACCTTCGCATCCATGATTTTCGCGACGGGTTTCTCCCGACAGAGGCCATACGCCTGAAAGAAACGTTTGAAACGCTCAAAACCGAAATCGACAACCCCGACCTGATATTCACACACTATCGCGAAGACCTGCATCAGGATCACCGCAAGGTCGCCGAACTCACCTGGAACACCTTCAGAAACCACCTGATCCTGGAGTACGAGATCCCCAAATGGGACGGGGATTTTGGTTCACCGAACGGCTTCGTGCCGCTGACCAGGGACCTGGGCCTGATGAAAATCCGGTACCTCCAGCAAGCCTACAACTCGCAGCAGACCAAACGGTGGTTTACCGATGACCTGTTCTGGTCGGTGATGCGGATACGGGGCATGGAGTGCAACGCACGTGAGACCATCGCGGAAGCTTTTTACTGTCGCAAACTGGTGGTCGGGCTCTGATATGGCTGATGATGGCACCCAGACAGGCCGGCGCCCCCGCATTGCGGTGTTCGGACACTACGGCAACCAGAATCTCGGTGACGAGGCGATCATTGAAGCCGTGATGGCCAACCTCCGGAAGCACATTCCCGGGGTTGACCTGCACTGCTTTTCAATCAATCCGTTCGACAGCGCCCAGCGCCATAACGTGCCGGCGTTTCCCATTCGTTATCGATCGGATTATCCCGCCGGCCTCCATTATCCTTCAGGACACGACAGCACGGCGCCGGTGGCCGCTACCAGCGAGCGGCCTTCGGCAAGCACCGAAGTGCCTGGCACCAGCCTCCAGGGCGCCGCCAAGAAGCCGTCCTGGAAAGCCAGAGTGAAATCGTTCCCGGTACTTGGCAGCGCGGTGGCACTCCTTCAGAAGGCAGCCCGGCTAAGGCACACCCTTCCGCAGGAAGCCGGTTTTTTGCGATTCGCCAAGGCACAGCTCGAAGACATCGATCTATTACTGGTGACCGGCTCCAACCAGTTTCTCGACAACTTCGGGGGGCCCTGGGGCTTTCCCTACACGCTCCTCAAGTGGACCTTGCTGGCCAAACAGACCAACACCAGGGTTGCCTTTATCAGCATCGGCGCCGGTCCGCTCAGCCACCCGCTGAGCTTCTGGATGTTGCGCCGTGCGCTCAGGCGCGCCGATTACCTGTCCTTCCGTGACCAGGGGTCGTTTGACCTGATTTCCGATAAAGTCGGCATTGGTGGCCCGGTGGTTCCCGACCTCGCCCACAGCCTGAGCTATCAGCCCCCGGAGCCCGGGCAGACCGCCAGTGAGGACAGCCTTCACATCGCCGTCAATCCCATGCCGGTTTTTGACAGTCGTTACTGGCATGTCGGCGACGATACGCGGTATCGGGAATACGTTGGCAAACTGGCCGACCTGTGTACCACTATCCTGAGCGACGGCGCCCGGCTTACGCTGTTCAGCACACAATTGAGAGACGAAGACGTGATCACCGATGTGATGACGCTGATAGCACAAGGCAATACAGCGACGACAGCCCAGCAACGCATTACCGTTGCCAAAAGCCGCTCCGTGCGGCAATTGATGGACACCCTTTCATCGGCCGACCTGGTGGTGGCAACCCGCTTCCATGCCACGGTCCTGCCCTTGCAACTGGGCATTCCGGTACTCGGGATCTGCTATTACCGGAAGGCCGCCGAGTTGC
This sequence comes from uncultured Marinobacter sp., assembly GCA_966210405.1. Classification (GTDB taxonomy): domain Bacteria; phylum Pseudomonadota; class Gammaproteobacteria; order Pseudomonadales; family Oleiphilaceae; genus Marinobacter. The sequence goes on along the minus strand of CBIHLH010000095.1, from coordinate 86 downwards.
TGGATGATGTTGGGCTTGGCGCCTACCACGTCGACATCAATGGCTTTGCCTCAGACCAGTTGATCGCCAAGTATCAGAACCTGGTG
>CBIHLH010000094.1:0-14051 GCA_966210405.1 uncultured Marinobacter sp. | reverse complement strand
AGATAGACAGTGAACTCTTTCTGAAAGGCTATGTCCGAGCGTATGCGAAACAGGTGGGCCTCGACGGCGATGCCGTGATTGCCGACCTTGACCAGGAATTGCAGCCCCTTCGACAGCAGCGGGAGCAGGAGCTTGAAGCCAACCCGCTGGTGGATATCGAACGGCGCCGGCGCCAGAAACGCCGGATTGCCAAGGCCCTGCTGTTTGTCGCGGTGATCGTGCTGGCGGCGTATCTGGTGTTCACCTTCGTGTTACCCCAGTCGGAGCAGGCCGGGCCGGAGACCCCGGAACCGGCCTCGGTTGAAGCGCCGGAAACCTCGGCGGCGGAGACCCCGTCCGCAGATCCGGTGGTTGCCGACAGCGGTGTAAATGAACCCGCCGACAGCGCGGCTGTCGGGAGCGCCGAGGAGAACGATTCGGTCGGTGAACCCGCTGACGGTGATGGGGCGACGCCGGAGAACGGCTCGGCATTGACGGAGGAGCCGGTATTGGCTGACACGTCTGGTGCCGAGGCCATGGATGACCTCGTGGGGGACCGGATTCCGGTGGTTGAGGAACGTACCGAGCCGGCCCTGGCGGATCCACCGGGTATTGACGATGTGGTGGAGGCGCAGCTGAACATGTCGTTTACCGCGGACTGCTGGGTGCAGGTCATTGATGCCGACGGCAACCGGTTGGTGAGTGCCTTGCAGCGAGCCGGCGATCAGCTCAGCGTGTCCGGTGAGGCCCCGTTACGGGTAGTGGTTGGTGCCGTGGATGCGGTCAGCACGATTCGCTTTCAGGGTGAGCCGGTTGATATGGGGAACTACCGTGTCGTGAACAACCGGTCCGAATTCACTCTGACAATCTGAACATTGCACTAAATTTTTTGTACTCAAACATGTCGGTCTGCAGCAGATGAAACACGAATCCCCGATCAAGAGACGTCAGTCCCGCCAGATTATGGTGGGCAATGTGCCCGTGGGGGGCGATGCGCCGATTGCCGTCCAGAGCATGACCAATACCAACACTTGTGATGTTGCGGCCACCGTGGGGCAGATTCGTGCCCTGCAGGATGCCGGTGCCGACATCGTCCGGGTGTCCGTGCCCTCCATGGAGGCGGCGGAAGCCTTTGGCAAGATCCGTGCGCAGGTGTCGCTGCCGCTGGTGGCAGACATCCATTTTGACCACAAGATTGCGTTGCGTGTTGCCGAGCTGGGCGTTGACTGCCTGCGCATCAACCCGGGCAACATCGGCCGGGACGACCGGGTCAGTGCCGTTATCAGCGCGGCCCGGGACCGTAACATTCCGATTCGCATCGGGGTGAACGCGGGTTCCCTGGAGAAGCAGCTCCAGCGCAAGTATGGGGAGCCGACACCGGAGGCCCTGGTCGAGTCCGCGATGCGCCATATCGACATCCTGGACCGCCACGATTTCCAGGACTTCAAGGTCAGCCTGAAAGCCTCGGAGGTGTTCATGACCGTGGCCGCCTACCGGAAGATTGCCGCCCAGATTGAACAGCCCCTGCACCTGGGCATTACCGAAGCGGGTGGCTTCCGCTCCGGCACGGTGAAATCCTCCATTGGCCTGGGCATGCTGCTGATGGACGGTATCGGGGATACCATCCGGGTGTCCCTGGCCGCCGACCCGGTGCAGGAAATCAAGGTAGGCTATGACATCCTGAAGAGTCTCCGGCTGCGCAGCCGTGGCATCAACTTCATTGCCTGCCCCAGCTGTTCGCGGCAGAATTTCGACGTTATCCAGACCATGAATGATCTGGAGGCGCGGCTGGAAGATGTGAATACCGCGATGGACGTCGCTATCATCGGCTGTATTGTGAACGGCCCGGGAGAAGCCAAGGAGGCCGATATCGGGCTGACCGGTGGCAGCCCGAAAAATCTGTTCTACATGGGTGGCAAGCCAAACCAGAAGCTGGAGAATGCCACGTTGACCGACGATCTGGAGCGACTGATCCGGGAGGAGGTCGCTCGCCGCAAAGAGCAGGAAGAGGCTATCATCGCCCGTTCCGTCGAATGACAGGCGTTGGCACCCCGGCACAATCAGAGAGCGATAGGTAAGGGTTTAACTTGGCAAAGATTCAGGCAATTCGCGGGATGAACGATATCCTGCCCGAACAGACGCCGGTGTGGCAGTTTGTTGAAGCGACGGTGCGCAACCTTCTTCGGCAGTATGGTTATCAGGAAATCCGTATGCCCATCGTTGAACAGACCGATCTGTTCAAACGTTCCATCGGCGAGGTAACCGACATTGTCGAGAAGGAAATGTATACCTTCGACGACCGCAATGGCGACAGCCTGACGCTGCGCCCGGAAGGCACCGCTGGTTGTGTGCGTGCAGCCGAGGAGCATGGGCTTCTGTTCAATCAGACCCGGCGGTTGTGGTACACCGGCCCGATGTTCCGGCATGAACGCCCACAGAAAGGTCGTTACCGGCAGTTTCACCAGATCGGTGTCGAATGCTTCGGCATGACCGGCCCGGACATTGATGCCGAGCTGCTGGTGCTGACCGCGCGGCTGTGGAAAGCGTTGGGGCTGGCCGACCATACCCGTCTGGAAATCAACACCATTGGCACCTCGGAAGCCAGACGGGCATTCCGGAGTGCGCTGGTGGATTACCTGGGCCAGTACCGGAACGAACTGGATGCCGACAGCCAGCGACGTCTGGAAACCAATCCCCTGCGCATCCTGGACAGCAAGGATGCCGGCACGCGGCGGATTCTGGCCCAGGCGCCGAGCCTGGATGATTATCTCGACGAGGAGTCAAGGGTCCATTTTGAACGGGTGAAGGCACTGCTTGACGCCGCCGGTGTGAGTTACTCCGTCAACCCCGCCCTGGTGCGGGGTCTCGACTATTACGGCAAGACCGTTTTCGAATGGATCACCGATAGCCTGGGGGCCCAGGGCACCGTGTGCGCGGGTGGCCGGTATGATGGCCTGGTCGAGCAACTCGGTGGCAGGCCTACCCCTGCGGTGGGGTTTGCCATGGGCCTGGAGCGCCTGATCCTGCTGCTGGAAACCCTGGAACTGGTCCCCGGCCATGTCAACAGCAACGCCGATGTCTACGTGGTGGCCATGGGCGACGATGCCGTGGCGCAGGCGTTGTCGCTCGCTGAAAACCTGCGTTCGGCATTACCGACCCGCGCAGTGGTCAGCCATTGCGGTGGCGGCAGTTTCAAGAGCCAGATGAAAAAGGCGGACCGCAGTGGCGCCCGCTACGCGGTGATTCTGGGTGACAACGAATTGCACAATGGCACGGTGGCGTTAAAGCCGCTGCGCGATAATGAGGATCAGCGCGAGCTGCCCCAGGGTGACATAGCAGCCTGGCTGGCGAATGCACTGACCGACTGAATTTCAACCGGCATAACAAGCAAAAATCCATATTACGGGAGTCAACATGGCGGAATTGCGCACCGAGGAAGAGCAGATCCAGGCAATCAAGGACTGGTGGAAGAAAAACGGCAGTTCCCTGCTGATTGGTATTGGTGCCGCCCTGGCGATCGTGTTTGGCTGGCAGGCGTGGCAGAACAGCCAGGCCCAGCAGAGAACCGAGGCGGCAAACCAGTTTGCCAACCTGCTGAACGCCTTCAGCAACCAGGCGGAGGAGACCTCCGGCGAAACCGTGGCGTTTGTGGCCAAAACACTGCGTGAGGACTACACCGACAGTGCCTACGCGATCTACGGCAACCTGATCCTGGCTCGTCAGCAACTGATGGAGTCTGATGACCCCGTTGCGGCCATTGAGTCGCTGCAGTGGGCGCTGGACAAGACCGGTGACCAGCAGGCATTGAAGCTGGTGGTGCGCAACCGCCTGGCCAGGGCCCAGTTCGCTGCGGGCCAGTACGACGATGCGCTGGCCACCATTGAGGCAGCGGGCAATGCCGATGCCTTTGATGCCATCCTGACCGAACTGCGGGGCGATATTTTGCTGGCTCAGGGTGACCGTGACGGAGCCCGCGAGGCCTACCTGGCGGCCCGGGAGCAGAGTCAGCAAGGTCGCAGCGGTATTCTGGAACTCAAGCTGTCTGACCTCGGTGTCGGGGAGGACGCTTGATGGGGATGGTGCAACACCGCTCCGTTTCCGGCAGGTTACTGGCAGGCTTGCTGGCCATCGCCACGCTGGCTGGCTGCAGCACCACCGACACCTTTGAGCAACCGGCGCCGGTGCCCGAGATTGAGGCGACCGCGGAGTTCAAGACGGTCTGGAGCATGGAAGTGGGCGACGGGCATGACGGCTCCTTCCTGTATTTGTCGCCGCTGAACGCCGGTGAGGTTATCTATGCGGCGTCTGCAGACGGCGTGCTCCTGGCGGCCGATACCGAGACTGGCAAGATTCGCTGGCAGCGGGAGCTGGACGACCGGATCTTCGCTGGCGTAGGTGGGGACGGTGACCGGTTGTATCTGGTTACCCGTGAGGCCGAGCTGCTGGCGCTGTCCCGCGAGGATGGGCGGGAACTCTGGCGCAGCTCCCTTCCGACGGAAGTCCTTTCCGTACCCCAGTCAAACGGATCCCTGGTCGTTGCGCAGACCATCGACGGCCGGGTTCTGGCGTTTGATGCCGATACCGGTGAGAAGTTGTGGCAATACGACGGCGTGGTACCGGTATTGTCCATTCGAGCTGCCGCAGCACCACTGGTCGGTGGTGATGTGGTGATTGCGTCGTTTGCCAACGGCAATTTGATAGCGCTTTCCGCCGAGTCGGGCCAACCGCTGTGGCAGTACGAAGTGGGCGAGCCCCAGGGCCGCACCGAACTGGAACGGCTGGTGGATATTACCGGTCAGCCGCTGGTGCTGGATTCCGCATTGATGGTGGTCGGCTATCAGGGCAAGCTGGCCCTGGTGGATATCCGCACCGGGCAGGAAATCTGGAGCCGGGAGGCTTCAAGTCTGTACGCTCCGATGGTTGGCTCCGGGAACATCTACCTGTCTTCCGCCAACGGTGAGGTCGTCGCACTGAGGGGCTCGGACCGTCGGGAGCTCTGGGTGCAGGACAAGCTGTCCTGGCGCCAGCTCACCCGGCCAATGGTATACGAGGACTACCTGGTGATCGGTGACTACGAAGGTTACCTGCATATCCTGTCGAGTGAAGACGGGCGCCTGGTGGGGCAGCTTGAGTATGACGATGACGGTATCCGCGTACCGGCACAACGCCTGAGTAATGGTAACCTGCTGGTTTTCGGTAACAGCGGTTATATGGCCGTTGTGAAGATTCAGCCAGCAGACTGAATGACCGTCAGGTCAGCCCGGGCCATTTCGACCCGGGCTGTTTCTCTTTTTACGTAGCGAACAATTATGACTCCAGTAATTGCCCTTGTCGGCCGGCCCAACGTTGGCAAGTCGACCCTGTTCAACCAGATGACGCGGTCCCGTGATGCGCTTGTGGCGGATTTCCCGGGTCTGACCCGTGATCGTAAGTACGGTGAGGGCAGTTACGAAGATCAGCGTTTTATCGTGATAGACACCGGTGGCCTGACCGGCGATGAGCAGGGTCTCGATGCCGAAATGGCGCGCCAGTCTTTGCAGGCGGTTGAAGAGGCCGATATCGTGCTGTTCCTGGTGGACGGCCGGTCCGGCCTCAACCCCGGTGATGAACTAATCGCCGACCAACTGCGGCGCTCTGGAAAACAGGCGCATCTGGTGGTGAACAAAACCGATGGCCAGGACCCGGATATCGCCGCCGCCGACTTCTACAGTCTGGGGTTTGACTCCACGTTCCTGATTGCCGCCTCCCATAACCGGGGTATCCGCTCCATGCTGGAGCTGTTGCTGCCATCACCGGAGGAGCGCGAGGAAGCGGACCGCGCAGACCGCTACCCGGGCATCCGGATTGGTGTGGTGGGCCGGCCCAATGTGGGTAAATCCACCCTGGTCAACCGGATGCTGGGGGAAGAGCGGGTGGTGGTGTTCGACATGCCCGGTACCACCCGGGACAGCGTGTATGTGCCCTATGAACGCCAGGGTGAACAGTACACCCTGATTGACACCGCCGGGGTGCGTCGGCGCAAGAATGTGTCGGAAGTGGTGGAGAAATTCTCCATCATCAAGACGCTGCAGGCCATTGACGACGCCCACGTGGTTATTCTGGTGATTGATGCCCGGGAAGGCCTGGTGGATCAGGATTTGCATCTGATCGGTTTTGTACTGGACGCCGGCCGGTCACTGGTGATTGCCGTGAACAAATGGGACGGCATGGATCCTGAAGACAAAGCCAGGGTCAAGGAACAGGTCAAGCGTCGGCTGGACTTCCTGGACTACGCCGACAAACACTACATCTCGGCTCTCCATGGCTCCGGTGTTGGTGTGATGTACGAGTCGGTGCAGGCCTGTTACGACTCGGCCATGGCGAAATGGCCTACCAACCGGTTGACGGCCATCCTGCAGGACGCCATCGCGCAGCATCAGCCGCCGATGGTGCAGGGGCGCCGGATCAAGCTGCGCTATGCTCACCAGGGTGGCTCCAATCCTCCGGTGATTGTGGTACACGGCAACCAGACTGACGCCTTGCCCGGCTCGTACAAGCGTTACCTTGAGAACACCTTCCGCAAGGTGCTCAGCGTCACCGGATCACCCATCCGTTTTGAATTTCGCTCCAGCGAGAACCCCTTTGCCAGCAAGGTGAACCGCCTTACCCCGAGGCAGAAGGTCAAGAAAGACAACGACCTGAAAAAAGGGCGCCAGGTCAAAAAGACCCGCCAGAAAAGCGTCAAGCGCTGACGGTACCCCCGGGGCTCAGGCGAGCCCCCCTCAGATCTGCACTCGGTGATTGCTTGTCAGCCAGCCTTCAAAATCAGGCCCGGGAAGCGGGCGGCTGTAGAAGTAGCCCTGGGAAAAATCACAGCCTTCCTGTTTCAGGAAATGGGTTTGTGGCTCCTCCTCTACACCTTCGGCGATGACTCTCAGGCCGAGACTGTGGGCCATATTGATGATGGCGCGAACCAGTGACGCATCTTCAGGCTCCTTCATCACATCCCGGACGAAGGATTTGTCAATCTTGAGGGTATCAAACGGATAGCTCTTCAGGTAGCTGAGCGCAGAGTAGCCGGTGCCAAAATCATCCACCGACAGCCGGATGCCGGCCTTGTCCAGTTGCCGCAAAATTTCCGCGGTTTCGATGGTGTTGTCCAGGATCAGCCGTTCGGTAATCTCCAGTTCCAGCATTTCCGGTGCCAGGCCGCTGTTGGCCAGGGCCTGCATGACCACCTCGGTAAATCCGGGATCGCGGAATTGCCGGGGCGACACGTTCACGGAAATGCCAATATCCTTGCCGGTTCTCTGTTTCCAGGCGTAAGCGGCTTTGCAGGCCTCATGGAGCACCCATTCGCCGATGGGCGTGATCAGCCCGGTTTCCTCGGCCAGCGGAATGAACCGGTCCGGCATCACCATGCCCATGGACGGGTTGTTCCAGCGCAGCAGGGCCTCTGCAGAGCACAGGTTGCCCGAGTCGGTGTGGACAATAGGCTGGTAATACAGCTCGAACTCCTTCAGTTCCAGCGCCCGGCGCATGTGGGATTCCATTTGCAGCCGTTCGTGGGAGACCTCGGTCATTTCCGGCGCAAAGTGGGCATAGGAGCTCTTGCCCTTGTGCTTGGCCTGGTACATGGCGGCATCGGCATGCTGCAGAAGAGTGCCGCTGTTGTCAGAGTCGGTGGGGAAGATGGCGATACCGATACTGGTGGTGACGAACACTTCCTGGCCATTGAGGATATAGGGAGGCGAGAAGGTTGTCAGAATACGCTCCGCGACCTGGGAGGACGCGTCCGGGCCGGTCAGGCCCGGCAGAATCACCAGGAATTCATCGCCCCCGAGACGGGCCACGGTGCTGGTGCCGCGCAGGCAACTGGAGATGCGTCGCGCGGCTTCGATCAGCAGGTTGTCTCCGGCGTCGTGCCCGAGGGTGTCGTTGATGTGCTTGAAGTTGTCGAGATCCAGGAACATCACGCCAACCAGAGAGCTTTCCCGCCGGGCCTGGGCCAGGGCCAGTTTCAGCCGATCGAGGGCGAGCATGCGGTTGGGCAGGCCGGTCAGGATGTCGTAGTTGGCCTGCCGCAGAAGTTGCTGCTCATAACGTTTGCGGATGCTGATATCTTCACCCAGGATCAGGTAGCCCGTGGTGTCGCCGGCGCTGTCCTTGATGGGGGTGACAATAAGTTGTTCCCAGAAGCGCTCGCCATTGCGCCGAACGCTGTTCACTTCACCCTGCCAGACGCCCACTCGCTGCACCTGCAGGCGAATGGACTGCCACAGATGACGGCTTTCCCGGTTCTCCATGTCGTTTTCGTCCAGGGCGCCAGGGTGCTTGCCAAGAATTGACTTGGCGTCGTAGCCGGTCAGTTGGGTAAATTTGTGATTGGCGAACTCGATCCGCCACTGACGGTCGCAGATCAGAACCGACGACGGGCTCTGTTCGATGGCTTTGGAGAACTTCCGGATCTCGGCCGCGTCTTTTTCCTGGCGCGCGATGTCTTCGTTCAGCCGTTCACGCATCTGGTTGATGGCATCGGTAACCCGGCCCAGCTCGTCGTTTCGGGTGGTGGAGGTATCGGGACGATCCAGGGCCAGGGGCCGGTTCAGGTTTTTGAGCGAGAAATCCCGGGCATAGCTGGCCATGGTGGTGAGATGCCGGGCCACAAAATGCTGAAAAATCCAGATAATCAGGATGGAGACGAAAAAGGTCTTGAGAAACTGGGTGGCGAGAATTACACCCACCTTGTGCTGCATAGTCTGATAGACACGCTCCAGGTCGGCGGTGACCGTGAGTTCCCCGAGCTTGAACATTTCATCGCCCTGATGGAACAGCTCGAAGCTGTGGGACGTGGTCTCCGCCCGGCGCGGGATGTCGCCCATCACCAGCTCGGAATCCGGTTCGATACGCAGTCTGAGATGCACGATATCGGGCAGGCTGAGAATGCCCTCCATCTGGGTCTGCAGAAGTTTCTGGTCGAGCGCCCAGAGGCTTCGTGCCAGGCTCGACGCGTAGCCGGACTCCACCACTTGCATACGGTTGTCGATCTGCGCGAGGTCGTTACGGTAATCCGAATAGATCTGGATGGCGGAGGCAATCAGGGTGAACGCCGAACTGAATAGCAGTATCCAGGCCAGCAGCCTGAAGGACAGGGGAGACCCGGAACGGAAACGTTGCAGACGTGTCGACAGTTTTGGCATGTCGTGAACTTCAGCCACCCAGACCGGTTAAAATGAACGGACTTTCCGTTGACCTTCCGACTATAGCAGCAGTTTCTTTCGAGTGTCTTGCAAATGCAGGAAAAACCGAAAGAAATGTGTCTCGGTTCAGTATTTGTGAATATAAGCAGAGACTGGCTGGAGAAAGGTAAAAAAAGACTGGCCTGAGGCTTTGGCGGGCAAAATGAAATGGCGTCCCCTAGGGGGTTCGAACCCCTGTTGCCGCCGTGAAAGGGCGGAGTCCTAGGCCACTAGACGAAGGGGACGCAACGTTTTCAATACCTTGCCTCGTCGAGGTGGCGCGTATATTAAGTAAGGCGCCCGAAGCTGTCAACGCTTTTTTCAGAATAGTGAACGTTATCCATCGGTTGAACCGGTTTATGACTTACGTGCCGGGTTCACCGAGTTCTCCAGGGCCGGCCTGAGTTCCGGATACCGGAACGGATAACCACCGGCGGTCAGCCGGGCCGGCAGTGCCTGCTGACCGGTGAGCAGGAGCCTTGCCATATCGCCCAGTGCGAGATTGAGCACGGCCGCTGGCGCGGGAAACAGGGCGGGCCGGTGAAGAACACTGGCGAGGCATCGGGTGAATTCCTGATTGGTAACCGGAGCAGGGCTGACGACGTTATACGGACCCGACGCGTCAGGCGTATCCATCATCCAGATCATCGCTCCGACCACGTCGTCCCGGTGCACCCAGGGCATGAACTGCCTGCCATCCCCAAGGCGACCCCCAAGCCCGAGCTTGAATGGCAGTAACATCCGCTTCAGGAACCCACCTCCCGGGCCTGCCACGACGCCGGTGCGCGACAGGCACACCCGCACGTTCTCCGCGGTCAGCGCGAGGGCAGCGTTCTCCCAGTCCCGGCAGAGGCGATGGGTGAATTCATCGTGGGGCGGCGTTTCCTCGGTGACCCCGGCGCTGCCCTGATCGCCGTAGAAGCCAACCGCCGAGCCTGAAATCAGCACTTCCGGCAGGCTTTTCCAGCTCCCGATGATATCAACCAGCGCCCGGGTGATCCCGATCCGGCTGGTTCTCAGTGCCTGTTTCCTGGCTTCCGACCAGCGTTTGTCGGCAATGCCCTCGCCAGCGAGGTTGATGACAACATCGTAGCCCGGGTGGGAGCGCAACTGCTCAAGATCCCGGGTGGCTTCCACCCGGCCACACAAGGCGCGCACCGTTTCCGATGGCTGACGGCTCAGTACCGTGAGGTCGTGCCCGAGCGCAAGCAACTCAGGGCAGAGCCGTTGGCCGATAAAGCCGGTTCCGCCGGTTAACAGGATCCGTTTAGCCATCTGCAGTCTCCTCCAGTTGTTGGGTGACCACTTCTTTAATTACCTGGCCAAGTAGCGGGTTTTCGCCGACCGGAGGTGCCAGTTGCATCTCCACGCCGTGACGTTTCCCAAGGTCCGCCAGCATGGCGGGTACATCTTTCCTGAGGTGTCGGCCAGCGGCCAGGAACAGTGGCACCACCACATAATCACGGGCCCCCTCCGCGACCCCTTCGGTAACAATGGTTTCCAGCGAGGGTTCGGCAAGTTCCATGTACGCAATCCGCGAATTGGCCACGGCTTCGAGCGTGGGGGCCGCGAGTTTCTCGAAAGTATCACACCAATGCTTGTCACTGCTGCCGTGTGCTAACAGAATGATGCGGCTATTCATGGCGACTCCTTGGTCATCAGTCGGGAATGCCTGTCGTAAATCCGGATTGCGTTAACGATCAAGATAACAGGGTGGATCTGAATGTTCGATTGGAAAGAGATTCTGGATTTCTGGTTCGGCGAACTGGATGAGCAGGGCTTGCCCGACAGTGAACATCGTAATCGCTGGTTTCGGTCAGACCGGAAGTTCGATCAGGAAATCCGGTACCGGTTTATGTCGCTGGTGTTGTTTGCTTCGGAACAGGGCCTGGACCACTGGCGGAGCCAGCCAGGGGGGCGTCTGGCGGAAATTCTCCTGCTCGACCAGTTCTCCAGGAATATTTTCCGGGGCGGCGCACTGGCCTTTGATCAGGACGTCCAGGCGCGGAAGCTGTGTCGCGAGGCGATGCGTGCCGGTGCGGATATGGCCCTGCCACCGGTCCAGCGGGCGTTTGTTTACATGCCTCTTCAGCATTCCGAGCGTCTCCGCGACCAGGCATTATCGGTTGACTGTTACCGGCAACTGACTGCTGCGACGTCTGGCGTACTCGGAGATTTCATGGCCAGCTTCCTCCAGTCCGCGGAGGATCATTATTCGGTTATCGAACGTTTCGGTCGCTTTCCTCATCGAAACAAGGTGTTGGGACGCACTTCAAGCGAATCCGAGGAAGCGTATCTGAAGGGTGGTCCCCGTTACGGGCAATAGCCGTTTCTTAAATTTTTGTATGAATATTGTACAAGTTGACGGGGTTGGCACTCTTCGCTGGTAGAATGCGGCAATCTTGTTGAACTGGCTTGGCGCGCGCGCTCGAGCCGAATAACGGTCTATCGGGGATACCAAATGCTGAAACTGCGCCGCCTGCCCGGGGCACTGGCGATTTTCGCCGTGCTTGCCTGTTCGCCATCGACGTCGAATGCCGCCTCACTGGATGCTTCACTGCTCGAACGACTTGTAAGGGCGGCGCCAAAGATTGACCGGACCGTTCTGAAAACGGCCTTTCTGGCTTCCCGCTGTGCGGTATCGTCCGGAGATGTGGCGATGCCGAAACGGCTGGCAGTCATTGATTTCTCACTGCCGTCCAGTGAAGAGCGATTGTGGATATTTGACCTGGCCAACGGCGAACTGTTGTTGCGGGACCTGGTTGCTCACGGTGAAAACTCCGGTGTTGTGACATCAACGGAATTCTCGAATGTCGAGGGCAGCCACCAATCCAGCATCGGGCTGTTCCAGGCCAGCGAATCCTACATCGGGAAACACGGCTATTCGCTGCGCCTCGATGGTCTTGAAGCCGGCGTTAACGATCATGCACGGCAGCGGGCGATTGTCATCCATGGTGCGGATTATGTCAGCCAGAGCTGGGTCGACCGTTATGGGCGGATTGGCCGCAGCCATGGATGCCCTGCGGTGGATCAGGAGGTGATCAGTCAGGTGGTGGATAACCTGAAAGGAGGGCAGTTGGTGTTCAAGTACTACCCGGATCAGCGCTGGTTGCGGAATTCGGAGTATCTCAAGTGCGATAGTTCGCGGATTGCCGCTCATTCACCGGGCCCGGCCGACCGCAGTTAAACGACAGTGAAAAAAGTGGTTGACGAGTGGGTTCTGATCCGTAGAATACCCCTCCGTTGTCGGGCATCGTCCCGGTCAGCACTGCGGGAATAGCTCAGTTGGTAGAGCACAACCTTGCCAAGGTTGGGGTCGCGAGTTCGAATCTCGTTTCCCGCTCCAGATTCCGGAAACCCGACCTCAAACGAGGTCGGGTTTTTTCATTTTGGGATCTGTGAACGCGGCGCTTGAGGCTTTGGTCAGGTATACTCGTCAGCCCTGTCCAACTCGGAATTCCGGTCCGGAGGCGCACCCGTGAACGTCCATTCGCTGTATGTCTATCCTGTAAAATCCCTTGCCGGCATCCCGGTACCTGCCTTTGACATGGACGATTTCGGGCCCCGCGGTGACCGGCGGTGGATGATCGTGGATAGCGAGCGCCGTTTCGTGACCCAGCGTAGCCACCCGGATCTGGCGCGGGTGTCCACGGCGCTGGACGGCGCGGGTGTCACCATTGAGATTCCGGGGGAGGGGTGCTTTGAACTGTCGCCCACTGCGCAGGAGTTGCCGGTGCTGGTATGGCGAGACTGGGTGAACGCCCGGATCGGAGCGGAGGCGGCCAATGAAGCGCTCAGCCGCTTCTGTGGTATTCCGCTGCGGCTGGTGTATATGCCGGAATCGACGTTCCGACGGGTTGATGCCGGGCGGATTGAGGACTATCGTCGTGTCGGTTTTGCCGATGGCTTTCCATTCCTCATTACCAATCTGGCGTCGCTGGAGGAACTGAACGACCGGTTGGCGTCGCCGGTGGAAATGCGCCGGTTCCGACCCAATATCGTGATCTCGGGCGCAGTTCCCTGGCAGGAAGACGGTTGGCGAACGCTGACCATCGGGAAGACGACATTCAGCCTGGTCAAACCGTGCTCCCGTTGTGTGATGACCACGGTGGATCCCGTCACCGGAGTAAAAGATGCCGAGGTGCAACCCCTGAGAACACTGGCCGGATACCGTCGAACTGCTGAAGGTGTCCTGTTTGGCCAGAATGCCATTCATGAGTCCCCCGGCCGGATCCGGGTGGGGGACTCCGTTACCGTGACCGAACCGGAGTAGAACTGACTGTGCCGCTGTTAACACTGGACTCGATTTCCCTGGCGTTTGGAATGCACCCTCTGCTGGATCAGGCTTCTCTGATCATTGATGCCGGAGAACGGGTCTGCCTGCTGGGGCGAAATGGTGAGGGCAAGTCGACGCTGCTCAAGATCGTCAGTGGCGAGGTGGTGCCGGATGGGGGCAAGGTTCGGCTCGACGATGGGGCGGTGCTGGCGGTTTTACCCCAGAACCTGCCGTCTGACGACGACCGTACTGCCTATGATGTGGTCTCCGGCGCGTTTCCCGAGACCGGGGCGCTGCTCTCCGAGTTTCATCACCTGTCACAGCAGGGTGATGCCGCCAGCCTTGATCGCATGATGAAAGTGCAGGAGCGCCTGGAGGCGCTGGATGGCTGGCGGCTGGACCAAAAGGTGTCCACGATCCTTGCGCAGTACGGAATTGATCCGGACCAAAGCCTGAACACCCTCTCCGGTGGCTGGCAGCGGCGCGTGCTGCTGGCCCGTGCGCTGGTCGCGGAGCCAGACATACTGCTGCTGGATGAGCCCACCAACCAGCTGGACGTGCCGGCCATTGCCTGGCTG
>CBIHLH010000093.1:0-14075 GCA_966210405.1 uncultured Marinobacter sp. | reverse complement strand
CGTAAGTCACACCGGCGACCTTGTCCGGGTGGTCGACGGCCATGGTGATGGTGTCTTCATCCCAGTTACAGACGCTGCGTTCGCCCTTGGCAAGGCCACGGAGACTGGGATCAAACCAGTCGTTGGCATCTGCAATCGCCGCCTTCGCCAAGCGGGTTCTGGGAATGTAGGCACCGTAGGCGGTTATACCGAACATGTGAATTCCTTCCTTTAGTTGTGCAGTCTCAACAGTTGTTGATCGCGGTTATGAGCTCTGGTGGTCGTTACAGCGAGCGCCCGATAACCAGCTTCATGATTTCCGAGGTACCGCCATAGATGCGGCGAACGCGGGCATCCACATACATGCGGGAAATCGGGTATTCGCACATGTAGCCGTAGCCACCAAATAACTGCAGGCATTTATCGACAACCACCCCCTCGTTCTCGGTGGTCCACAGTTTCGCCATGGCACCTTCTTCCGGAGTCAACACGCCTTCATCACACTTCTTGATGCACTGGTCGAGGTAGGCCCAACCCACTTCCAGGTTGGTTTTCATGTCGGCGAGGGTGAACTGGGTATTCTGGAACTCGAAGATTGCTTTGCCGAACGCCTTACGGTCCTTGACATAATCCGTGGTGATGTCAAACGCGCGCTGGGCTTCGGCCTGGGCACGGCAGGCAATGGTAATGCGCTCGCGGGGCAGTTCCCGCATCATGATCCGGAAGCCCTCGCCTTCCTCGCCGACCAGGTTGCTGATGGGCACACGCACATCCTGGAAGAACATCTCGGAGGTATCGGCCGCCTTCTGGCCGATCTTGTCGAGGTTGCGACCGCGGGAGAACCCGGCACGGTCCGTTTCCACAATGATCAGACTGATGCCACGGCCGCCAGCACTGGGATCGGTCGTACAGGCCACCAGGACAAAATCACAGTTCTGACCGTTGGTGATAAAGGTCTTCTGGCCATTGATGACGTACTCGTCGCCCTCCCTGACCGCCGTGGTGCGCAGATTCTTCAGATCGCTACCAACTCCCGGTTCGGTCATGCCGATGGCCGCAATTTTCTCGGCTGTCACCATCTTCGGCAGCCAGTATTTTTTCTGCTCCTCGGTACCGGCGCTCAGCAGGTAGTAGGCAACGATATCGGCCTGAACAGAAAAACCAACACTGGCGCCGCCGATGGCGTAACCGGTTTCCTCGGAGAGCACCATGTTATAGAGGAAGTCCGCACCCGGACCGCCGTATTCCTCCGGCACACCGCAGCAGAGAAAGCCGTTCTCCGCCGCCTTTTCCCATAGACTGCGGGGGACCACACCTTCCTCTTCCCATTGCTCGATGTTGGGCTCCAGCTCAGCGCGGAAAAAGCGGCGAACATTCTCACGAAACAGCTCATGGTCACTGTTGTAGATTGACCGGTTCTGCATGTTGTTATCCTCTTGACGCAACAGAAAACTCTTGATGCGAGCTACCGTATCAGCAAGAAAAAACTACAACAATTATATACTTTTTATACGAAGTATCTTATTTTGGCATAATTACAAAGTAAAGAACGCTCTACGAGAAGAACTTACAGGTATGGTATAGAGTAAGTACAATAGATACTTATTCGTTATAGAAGGGAGAAGACATGCCGTTTAACCTGAACATCGATCTCCGCCAACTGAACACCTTTCTTACGGTCGCCGACACTGGAAGTTTCAGCCGCGCCTCCGAAAAGCTGTTTGTGGCGCAACCCGCATTGAGCCGACAGATCCGGATGCTGGAAGACGCCCTGAACGTTGAGGTGTTTGTCAGGCACGGTCGAGGCGTTGTATTAACGGCTGCCGGGGAGTTGCTTTACGAGCGGGCTCGTACACTGCTGCAAAGCCTGGAGCGAACCCAGGCTGATGTGACTGCGGTCGCCGGCGAAGTGACCGGCCAGGTAGTTCTGGGGCTGCTGCCCACCGTAGCCCACACCTTTTCCGGCGCCACCATCGAGGAGTATCGCAAACGCTACCCACAAGTCACCCTGGCAGTGAAATCCGCAATGAGCGGCACACTGCAACAGATGGTGATGCAACACCGGCTGAATCTCGCCATCACCTACAGCCACCACGGCAGCCAGAAGAATCTGCGATACCGCCCGCTGATCGAAGAGCGTTTTTACCTGATATCGCCCCCCGACACCAAAGTATCCAAACTCTCCGAGATCACTCTGGATGAGGTGATGGACCTGCCGCTGGTACTGCCGGAAGAGAAACACGGTCTGCGCGTACGCATGGAAAAGGAAGCCGCGGAGCGTAACAAATCCCTGAACCTGGCACTGGAAGTGAGTGCCTGGCCGATGCTCACGGATATGGTTCGCCGGGGACTGGGCTACAGCATCCTCTCATCGGCTGCGGTCCACGACATGACCACAAGGTCCGAAGTTGTCGCCATTCCAATTACCTCCCCTGAAATCAGCAGAACTCTTGCTATCGTCACCCCAATGGACCTCCCCTCTTCAGTAGCCACCCTGAAACTGGCAGAGATCATTATGCAACAGGTCGCCATTCAGGTTCAGGCCGGAACCTGGAACGGGAAGCTGTTATTCAATCCAAAAGACATAGGCGACGCCAACAAAAGCCCGATACCACGGGAAAGCGCCTAGAAACTCTGCATAGATAAATTACGTCACTATTTGAGATATTGTCCTGAAATACAATAACGGCATAGTTAGTATCAAATATAGATAATTGTTAGTGGATATATCTACTGCTAATTTGCGAGCGTTACCTGGCGGACAAAGGCAACGTCCAAGATACGTTGGCCAGGATAAGCGTGAGTAGATTGTCAATATTCCAACAATAATCTATGGAGATGAAGACTCTATGTCCGACAACAAATTATCCACGACCATCAAACTGGCTATAGCCATTGCGGCACTTGGCGCCGCCGGCCAGGCAGCTGCCGTTGAATTTAACGCTGGTGATACGACGGTCGATATCTACGGCTATGCACGGCTCAACGCCTCCTACGATATCGATGAAGATATCAGCCGCGCCACCGGTACCCGTTCAGGCGATTTCAGCAAAGTGAACACCGGCGCTTCAGAGGATAATGAAGTTTCCGGTCATTTCGGTGCCGATGCAGTACAATCACGACTCGGCGTTCGTACAACTCTCCCGAATGGCGTAAAAGTCACCGTCGAAGGTGATTTCCGGACAAGCACCAGTACCGTTCGTCTGCGACATGCCTTCGGCCAATACAAAAACTGGTTGATAGGGCAAACCTGGTCCAACTATACAGCGTTTACCGGCGCTACTTCCGTGTTGGAATTTGACGGCGTTGCGGGCAACGCAGGCCTGTACAGCCGCTCTCCTCAGGTACGCTACACCACTGGCGGCTTGTCACTGGCGGCTGAGGATTCCAAGGCCAGCATCACGGATGGTACTGCCGCAGTAACGACCAAACAAAGCATCCCGACCTTTACCGCACGCTATACTGGCAAGTCCGGGCCCATGGCCTTTTCAACCTCTGCGCTTATACAGCAGGTGGGTTATGACACCGGGACCGAGGACGATGCAGCTATGGGTTTTGCTGTCTTCGGCTCGGCCAGGTTCAGCATCACCGACACTGTCAGTGTTCAGGGTAATGTCAATTACACCGATGGCGCCAATGGCTACCTGTGGCGTTCAGGCACCAACTACTATGGTGAAGATGCCTATATGGATGCCAGTGGCAATGTAGAAACCATTACCGGCTACAGCGCTAACATAGGCACCAGCATCAAAGCCGGCCCTGGTGCGTTCAACGTTGTTTATGGCATGACGACCATGGATTGGGACGACGCTATTGATGACGGCCTGGCCGTCGGGGACAAACACGAAACCAACACCAATGCCTTCGTCAACTACCAGTGGAGCCCATTGCAAAACGTCGATTTCGGCGTTCAGTATGGCTACTTTCATGTGAAGAAAGTGAACGGTGATGACGGCAATGCAAGCCGAGTTATGTTTGCGGCGCAATATAATTTTTGACCAAGCCTGGCTCGATTTAAAGCCCGTACAGCCCCGCTGTCCGGGCACTTTCCCGCCCCAAAACCCCGCATCCAGAATGAATCCGGTTTCTTACGCCAGAAAAATGGAGATATGAATGAGGGTTCTGGTCGCTGTATAACGAGTAATCGACTACAGCGTAAAGGTGCGCGTCAAGCCGGACAACACCGGCGTTGATCTCGCCAACGTCAAGATGGCACTGCGAAATCGCGGTTGAAGAAGCGGTGCGCAGCTTGAGGACGTTTTGAGAGAAGCGCTAAGAGAGGCGCTATAAGTTGCGGTCAGGGAGTATCGAGCTCCACCACCCATAATGAAAAAAAGCCGGTCAAAGACCGGCTTTTTCGAATTGGTAGCGGGGGCAGGATTCGAACCTACGACCTTCGGGTTATGAGCCCGACGAGCTACCAGACTGCTCCACCCCGCATCAAAACTGGTTGTTTACCGGGGCACCCCCGATCAACGTGCGCGTATATTAGGGATTTGATCCCCTGCTGTCAATCGATATCTTCAAAAAGGTCGGTGGGGTACGGGCGCCCGGCTGGTTCCTTCGGTACGCTTTGCTGGTAGACGCCCACCTCGTCGATAACGTCCTGAACCGGGCGGAACGAGCGGCGGTGTTCGGGGGTTGCACCAAGCCGGCGCAGGGCTTCCAGGTGGACCGGGGTTGGGTAGCCTTTGTGTTGGGCCAGGCCGAAGCCGGGAAATCTGGCTTCCAGCGCTCCCATCTCGCGGTCACGGGTCACCTTGGCGAGGATGGAGGCTGCACTGATAGCCGCAACGCGGCTGTCGCCTTTGATAACCGGCTCCGAGGGCCAGTGCCATTTGGGACAGCGATTGCCGTCCACCAACACGTATTCAGGCGCAACGGGCAGGCCGGAGACAGCTCGTTCCATGGCCAGCATGGTGGCCTGGTAAATATTCAGTCTATCGATTTCATGGGCTTCACAGCGCCCCAAACTCCAGGCCGTGGCCCGCTCCAGAATTTGCTCATACAAAATATTGCGGCGCTTTTCAGTCAATTTTTTGGAGTCGGCCAGCCCGCTGATTGGCCGTTCCGGATCCAGAATAACGGCAGCAGTCACCACAGCGCCGATCAGGGGGCCCCGCCCGACTTCATCCACGCCCGCCAGAAGGGAGCCCGTGTAACGACACTCAAACGCCGGCAAAGGTACTTTGGGCATCAGCTTGCCCCTCCTTCCACCAGCTCCGAAATAGCCTGGGCGGCTTTATCGTCAGCGCCCTGCTTCAGGGTGTGGTGCAGTTCCGTGAAGGCGTCCTTGAGCCGACTCCGCTCCTCGCTGTTTTCAAGGCGTTCCAATACCGCGGCACCCAGGCTTTCAGCAGTGGCATCGTCCTGGAGTAGCTCAGGCACCAGTTGGCGCCTGCCCAGCAGGTTGGGCAGCGCCACGTGCGGCACGTTCACCAGTTTCGACAACAGGGCATAGCTGAATCCACTCAGTCGGTAACCCACAACCATCGGCTTTTTCAGCAGCATGGCTTCCAGGGTAGCGGTGCCGGAAGCCAGCAGAACCACATCGGATGCAGCCATCACGTCCCGGGAGCGCCCCCGAACAATGGTGACCGGCAGTTTCACTGCCAGCGCCTCCACCAGGTCCCGAACCTGTTTTTCGCGGTCGCGATTGACACAGGGAATCACCAGTTGAAGATCCGGACGCCGACCCTGGATCCAGCGGGAGGCCTCCAGAAACAGGGTGCCGAGGCGCTCCACTTCCCCTGCCCGACTACCGGGAAGCACCGCCAACACCGGCGCGTCGGCCTCAAGACCGAGGGACGCCCGCATACTCAGGGTGTCCGGCTCAAGGGGAATGCGGTCCGCCAGGGGGTGCCCCACGAAGGCCACGGGGACCTGATGCTCCTCATAGAACCGGGCTTCGAAGGGAAACAGAGTCAACATCAGGTTGACCGATTTGGCAATCTTGAAAATCCGCTTCTGGCGCCAGGCCCAGACAGAGGGGCTCACATAGTGTACGGAGAGAATGCCGGCCTCGCGGCAGCGCCGTTCAATGGCCAGGGTGAAATCCGGGGAATCAATGCCAATGACCACATCCGGCGGGGTAGCAAAGAAGTAGTCCAGCAACCGGGCCCGGATGCTGAACAGCTCACGGATTCTGCCCAGCACCTCCACCAGGCCCATCACCGAGAGCCGCTCCATGGGCACGAGAGAGTGGAAACCTTCAGCTATCATGTCGTCACCGCCAATACCCACGAAGCGGGCGTTGGGGTAACGCTGCCGCAGGGCACGGATGAGACCAGCGCCAAGGATATCCCCTGACGCCTCACCGGCGATCATACCGAAGGTTATTCTGCGGTCACTGACAGTTCTGCGGTCACTGACATTGGGGTGTGCGGGCTTTTCCGTCACCAACAGCCTCCTGCTGGCTTAGCGGATGATACCGCGGTGTGCTCCGCGAAGAGAGGCAATCAGCGGTTGTACTTCCGGCACGTCCGCATAGGCCTTCTCCAGCTCTTCAACGGCCTGCTCAGTCGTCAGCCCCTGCCGGTAAATCACTTTGTAAGCGCGACGAAGTATCAGCAGGACCTCTTTACTGAACCCGCGACGCTTGAGGCCTTCTACGTTCATTCCGTGCGGTTCCGCCGACTGGCCACTGGCCATCACATAGGCCGGAATGTCCTTTAGCACGATGCTGCCACCGGCCGCCATGCTGTGCGAACCAATATGGCAGAACTGGTGCACCATGGTGCCACCACCAAGAATGGCGTTATCACCCACCGAAACGTGGCCCGCCAGCGTGGCGCAGTTGGCCAGAATGGTGTTATCGCCAATGGTGCAGTCGTGGGCCACGTGCACATAGGCCATGAGCAAATTACCACTGCCGATGCGGGTCTCGCCACGATCCTGAACCGTGCCACGGTGAACGGTGCAGTTTTCCCGGATGACATTGTTGTCACCGATCACCAGCGTTGTCGGCTCGCCCGCGTATTTCTTGTCCTGGCACTCTTCGCCAACGCTGGAAAACTGGAATATCCGGTTGTTACGGCCGATAACGGTTGGCCCTTTGACCACCACATGGGAAAGTATCTCCGTGCCATCTCCTATTTCCACGTCTGGGCCAATGTAACTCCAGGGACCAACCGTTACGTTATTCCCGAGCCTGGCTGACGGGTCTACAATCGCCTGAGGATGGACACCCGACCAGTCATTTGTCGCCATCAAACTTCTCTCTCAGCGGTCAGAATCTCTGCCACGCAGACGACTTCACCGTCGACCAGGGCGCGACAATCGAATTTGTAGATACCACGTTTTCCGGAGATCAATTCCGATTCCATGCACAGTTGGTCTCCTGGCAAAACAGGACGCTTCCAGCGCACCTTACTGGATCCAGCCAAGTATTGTACCACGCCATCAGAGGGTTTCCGGCCCACGGTCACAAAACCAAGAATGCCTGAAAGCTGGGCCATGGCTTCAATGATCAGCACACCCGGCATGATGGGATTGTTCGGGAAATGGCCCTGGAAAAACTCTTCGTTAAACGAGAGATTTTTGTAGCCCTTGATCGATTTTCCTTTTTCAAGCTCCATTACCCGATCCACCAGCAAAAACGGGTATCGGTGCGGCAGGTATTCCAGTATTTCTTTGGTGCTCATTATCATGTTGATCGGCCTCAGCCCTCTAATTTCTTTTCCAGTTCCTTGATCCGCCGCGCCAAGGCGTCCAGTTGGCGGAAACGCACGGCATTCTTGCGCCATTGCCGGTTGGTATCCGCGCTGGTGCCGGAGGAATACACTCCCGGCTCCCGGATATCACCGGTGACCAGCGTCATGCCGGTCAGATGTACCTGGTCTGCAACATTCAGATGGCCAGCGACTCCCGAGGCGCCTCCAAACACACAATGTCGTCCAATCCGGGTGCTGCCGGCAATACCAACCATCGCCGCCATGGCGCTGTGGTCACCGATTTGCACGTTGTGGGCGATCTGGATCAGGTTATCCAGCTTGACCCCGTTACCTATCACGGTGTCGTCAAGTGCGCCCCGGTCTATGGTGGTGTTGGCGCCCACTTCCACGTCATTGCCGAGGACCACCCGGCCAAGCTGGGCAATCCGGTGCCAGACACCTTTTTCGTTGGCAAAGCCGAAGCCATCAGAGCCGATGACCGCACCACTGAGAATATGGCAGCGCTGGCCCAACACCACATCGTGAGACAGGGTTACCCTGGGCCGGATCACAGACTGTGAACCAATCACCGTCCGCGCCCCGATCACGGTACCGGCGCCAACCACCACCTGTTCACCAAGTTCCGCCTCAGCATCAATGACCACGTGTGGGCCGACGCTCACCCCCGCAGCGAGTCTCGCAGACGGGTCAATAACCGCGCTGGGGTGCACGCCGGGCGCGGGCACTGGTGCAGGATCAAACCAATGGCTGAGACGAGCATAGCCCAGATAGGGATTGTCCAGTAACAGGACATTTGTCGGAGCGTCACCAGCGGTGGCGGGCGAGGCGATGACGGCGGAAGCCCGGGTCTCGCGAAGGTAACGGGCATACGAGGGGTTGGCCAGAAAGCTGATCTGGCCGGCGCTGGCTGCCTGAAGCGTCGCCAGGCCTGAAACCCGGACATCGGGATCGCCCTTCAGATCCGCACCCAGTGCCGTCGCTATGTCTTCAAGCCGATAGGACCTCTCTGTCATCACGCGCTCCACACTGGCACCGGGGGTCGGGCCGCCCCCAAAGGGTTAACGGTTCAGTTTGTCCAGAAGTGCATCGGTCAGATTCAATTCCGGCCTGACGTAGACCACCGCTTCACTCGGCAGAATCAGATCCAGGTCGTTGTCTTCCAGCAGTTCTTTAACGGCCGCATCCACTTCCGGGCGGGCTTTTTCGAGAAACGCCTGTTTACGCTGGTTCACAGTCGAATCGAGCCGTTGCTTCAGGGCATTGAACTCCTTGACCTTGTTCTGGAACTCACTGGCCAACTGGTTGCGCTCGCTCTCATTCATCATGGCGCCGTCCTTCTCCAGGCGTTCCTGCAGTTTTTTGGCCGCTTCCTGAGCTTCACGCACCTTGGCTTCATCGGCGGCAAAGTCCTTTTGCAGGGTTTCACTGAAGGCCTTGGCGTCGTTCGAGGAAAACAGGGCCTGACGCAGGTCCACCACGCCAATACGGGTTTCAGCCATAGCTGGCAGGGACAATGCCATGAGTGCTGTCATCACCAATACGATTCTGAACATCGAGTTTCTCCTGAGTTTCATCCGTTCTTTTTATGTCGTGTTGCCGGGTCAGAACGTCTGACCGAGCGAAAACTGGAAGACCTGTGTATCATCACCCGGTTGGTCGTTGATCGGTTGCGCCAGACTGAATGCCAACGGGCCCACCGCGGTGATCCACTGGAACCCGATACCGGCCGCCAGCCGCACCTCGTCCAGAGCCGGGTCAAAGCCGCGCTCGGGATCAAACACCTGACCCGCGTCCACAAAGAAGGCGGTCCGCATTGACCGGGTATCGCCCGCGAAGGGCGTTGGGAAAATCAGTTCCAGACTGCCCTCCGTCAAAAGACTACCACCGAAAGGATCCGGATCAGAAAAGTCGTTGTCGCTTCTGATGGCTCTCCGGCCAAGGGAGTTCGCCTGATACCCCCGAACCGAACCATAGCCACCGGAGTAGAAATGCTCGTAGAACGGCATCTGGGTGCGGTCTCCGTAGCCATCACCATAACCAATATCGGTCCGTGCGCGGAATACCCAACGATTGTTCTCGGTAATGGGGTAATAGAAATCGGTACTGTGCCTGACTTTGTAGAACGTCAGATCACTGCCCGGCACGGCAATATCCACTGAAACCGAGTGGCTGTAACCATCGGATGGCAGAACGCCCCGGTTCAGAGTACTGCGGCGCCAGCCCCCAAAGAGGAAGTAATTGTTAAAGGCGTCGCCTTCGTCGGCAATAAAGTCCCGCACCTCCTGCGAGGTGAATACCCCTTCCTGAATCTTGGACAGCGTATAGCCCGCACCAAAGTTCAACCGGGTAATGTTATCCGTCGGATACCCAAAGGTGACACGTCCGCCGTATTCGTCGAGCAGGTAGGAGGAAATATCCTCTTCCTCGAAGTCGGTTTCGCGGGCAAAGACACTGAAACCGCGGCTTACCCCATCCACCGTGTAATAGGGATCCAGGTAGGAAACATTGGCGCTCTTGACGGAATCGCTGACGTTAACCCCGAATGACACCCGCTTGCCGGTGCCAAAGAAATTGTTCTCCGAGACATTGGCCCCCAGGATGATGCCGGAATCCTGTGAGAACCCGACCGAGGCCGAGAGGCTGCCCGTGGGCTGTTCTTCCACGGAATAATTCACGTCCACGAGATCGTCGGTACCAGGCACTGGCACGGTATCCACGTTGACGGTTTTAAAGAAGCCGAGACGTTCCAGGCGGGTTTTGGAGAACTCGATGCGGTCGGAGGAGGCAATCCCCCCCTCCATCTGGGTCATTTCCTGGCGCAGCACGTCGTCCCGCGTGGATACGTTGCCATCGAAGTTGATCCGACGCACATAGGCCCGCTTACTAGGCTCCACGAAGAAGGTCACTTTCGCGGTGTTGTTCTCCCCCGGCTCGGGCACGGCATTGACGTTGGCGAAGGCATAGCCCTCTTTACCCAGACGGAAAGCCAGGCTTTCGGAAATCGCCGTCATCTGGGACCGGGAGAATACGTCGCCCTCTTCAACCGGGATCAGCTTGCGCAGCTCTTCCTCACCGACAATCAGTTCGCCCCGAAGCTCAATACCCGACACCGTGTATTGAGGCCCCTCGCTCAGCGCGATGGCAATAAACACCTGCTGTTTGTCTGGCGAAATGGACACCTGACTGGATTCCACATTGAAGTCCAGGTAGCCACGATCCAGATACCAGGAACGGAGGGTTTCCAGATCACCGCTGAGTTTCTCGCGGGCGTATTTATCCGCGTTGGTCAGGGAGTTCCACCAGGAACTGGTCTGCAGCTCAAACAACTCCCGTAACTGTTCATCGCTGAACTCTTCGTTACCGACGATGTTGATATGCTGTATGGCCGCCACACTGCCTTCGTTGATATCCAGCCGGATCGCCACCCGGTTCCGGGGCAACTCTTCGGCTGTGGCCTTAACCCGGGCGTTATAACGCCCCTGGCTGATATAGGAGCGCAGAATTTCCAGCTCCAGACGCTCCAGCGTGGCGCGCCGGAAGACCTGGCCTTCCTGCAGGCCAGCCCCGGCCAGCGCGTCCATCAGCATTTCCGTCTCTATGTTCTTGTTGCCCTCGATCTCAATGGAGCTGATCGAGGGACGCTCCCTGACCGTCAGAATGAGGATCCCGGCATCCCGGCTGGCCTCAATGTCTGTAAACAGGCCCGTCCGGAACAGTGACTTGATAGCGTCGGCCAACTCGGCTTCGTCCATCTGCTCGCCAATATTCACGGGAAAGGCGGAGAAAACAGTACCCGCAGAGACCCGTTGCAGGCCTTCCACCTCAATGTCGGCAACGGTAAATTCATCTGCAAATGCTGGCTTTATGCCGCTCGCGGCAACAGCGAGGCCAACGGCTACACCTAGAAGAGAACGTCTCATTCAATTATTTCGCCTGGTTAATGCGCGTAAGGAGCCCGCAATTCTCACAACCGCATCAGGTCGTTGTAAAGAGCAAACACCATTAATGTGAGGATCATTGCCATACCAATTCGTAATCCAACGGCCTGGGCAGCCTCGGAAAGCGGCTTCCTGCGAATGGCTTCGATGGTGTAATAGACGATATGACCACCGTCCAGCACCGGTACCGGCAACAGGTTCAGCACCCCGAGGCTGACACTCAGGTAGGCCAGAAAACGCACGAAATCCTCAAACCCCGAGCTGACACTGGCCTCCGCAACGCGGGCGATGGTAATCGGCCCGCTGAGGTTGGTGGGGGAAAGCAGCCCGGTCAGCATTTTCTGGATGGCAACCAGGGTCAGACGGGTGTCCGCCCAGGTCTCCGACAACGCATTCGGGATCGCCGCGATCGGGCCATAATTCACCTCGCGGAGAACGTCCTTCGGCCAGGACACCGCTTCTACTCCGGCCCCGATAAAGCCAATATCCTCACCGTTTTCCCCGGTTTTATGCGCTGGTGTAACCATCAGCGTTTGCTCAGCACCATTGCGCTCAACCGTCACGGCCAGCTCTTCGCCAGGTGAGTCACGCACTATATTCACCAGCTCAAACCAGTCCGCCACCGGTTCACCATTCACCGAGATTACCCTGTCACCGGTCTGCAGGCCCGCCGCTTCCGCTTGTTCACCGTCTGAAATCTGCCCGAGAACCGCCGGAACAGACGGGCGCCAGGGGGTTATACCGAACTCACCCAGCGGATTGGGCGTATCGTCACTCAGGCGCCAGCCATCGAGCTGCCCGGTGAGCACCCGTCGAGAGCCGCCATCCGATACTTCAATGGCAATGGCGCCCTGCTCACCCGTACGTTCGAGGATCCGCATATTTACATCGCGCCAGGAACTCACCCGATGACCGTCCACGGCCTGAATTTCCATGCCCTCCTGCAAGCCGGCGCTTGCAGCCACGCTCTCCGGAGCAACGTCGCCAACAATCGGGGCCACATGAGTCACACCGACAACACTGAGCAGCCAGTAAGCAAATATCGCAAACAGGAAGTTGGCAACGGGGCCGGCAGCCGCAATGGCAATACGCTTCGAGGGCGACTTGGCAGTAAACGCCTGGTCTTTCAGCGCGTCGGGGACAGGCCCCTCACGCTCGTCCAGCATTTTAACGTAACCACCCAGGGGGATTGCCGCGATCGCGTATTCAGTGCCCTGCCGGTCGTACCACGAGAACAGTGGCTTGCCGAAGCCTACGGAAAAGCGGAGAACCTTGACCCCACAACGGCGGGCCACCCAGAAATGCCCATATTCATGGAGCGTTACCAGGATGCCCAGGGTCAGCGCAAGCGCCAGGATCGTCTCAATAATCTGCATAGAATTCCCGGTTGGTGGCTAGCAAAAAACCTTCAGACCGATAACAGCCCTATCTGTTCCCTGGCGCGCTCCCGCGCTTCCGCGTCCTTGGCAAAGATAATCTCAAAACTGTCCGCCGGCTCGACCGAGGTAATCGCCAGTGTTCGCTCTATGATAACGGGGATGTCCGCAAAACACAGGTCGCCATTGAGAAACGCCGCTACCGCCACTTCATTGGCGGCGTTGAGTACCGCCGGTGCGGTGCCGCCCGCGTCAAAGGCCTCCGCCGCCAGCCTCAGGCAGGGAAAACGTATCAGGTCCGGCCGCTCAAAGTGAAACCGGCCGATGGCAAACAGATCCAGCGGCGCCACCCCGGCGCTGACCCGCTCAGGCCAGGCCAGACCATTGGCAATGGGTGTGCGCATGTCCGGGCTGCCCAGTTGGGCGAGCACCGAGCCATCAGCGTATTCCACCATCGAGTGAATGATACTCTCCGGGTGCACATGCACCTCAATGCTCGCCGGTGTGGTGTTGAACAGCCAGCAGGCCTCTATCAGTTCCAGGCCCTTGTTCATCAGGGTGGCCGAATCCACGGATATTTTCTGCCCCATGGACCAGTTGGGATGGGCGCAGGCTTCAGCCGGAGTAACCGTTCGCAGGCACTCTGCCGTGTGTTCCCTGAACGGCCCACCCGAGGCTGTCAGCAGTATACGAGTAATCCCCGCCGCCACGGGATTACGGATTTTATCCGCCGGCATGCACTGGAAAATGGCGTTGTGTTCCGAATCTATGGGCAGCAGCTCTGCACCGGATTCGGCGACCGCGTCCATGAATAACCGGCCAGACATCACCAGGGCTTCCTTGTTCGCCAGCAATACCCGTTTCCCCTGCCCTACAGCCGCCAGTGTCGGCCTCAGCCCCGCCGCACCGACAATGGCCGCCATCACCGTATCGGCCTCAGGGGCTGCCGCCACCGTGCACAGCCCCTGCTCTCCAGACAGGATCCGGATGTCGGGACAATCCGCCAGCAGTTCAGCAAGCCGCCCGGCCGATTCCGGGTCGGCCATCACCGCCACCCGGGGCTGGAACTCCCGGCACAGCAACGCCAGTTCATCGGCGCGGGTATTGGC
>CBIHLH010000092.1:0-14163 GCA_966210405.1 uncultured Marinobacter sp. | reverse complement strand
CTTCCTACATTGATGCCGAAACCCACCAGATTGTGCAGGCCCAGGCCATTGGCCAACCCGTCCCCAGCGACCACTACCCGCCCACCCACGTTATGCTGGGTGACTGGGTGGTGTATGACGCCGAGTTGCTGAAGCCTTCACCAGAACTGGTAGAACGTAGGCGTGGCAGCCGCTAACCAACCACCAGTCGTTCCAGCGCCTGGCGAACCGGTTCCGGGATGGCCGCCGAAGTCTGGCTGGCCTGTTCCACGAACACGTGCACCAGGCTGCCCTGGGCGCAGGCGGTGTCCGCACCCTCCGGAAAAATCCCGATCTCCCAGTTGATGTAACTACGCCCGAGATGGGTCACCCGCAACGCGGCTTCAATACGCTCGGGATAGGCCACCGGCCGGAAGTAATCACAGTGAGAGCTCACCACATAGGCCACAAGCGGGCTGTGGTGAATGTCTAGCCCTCCGGCTTCGATCAGGTAACGGTTGGCTGCGGTATCAAACCAGGCGTAATAGGTCACGTTATTGACGTGACCATAGACGTCATTGTCTGCCCAGCGGGTTGTAATGGGCTGAAAATCCGCAAAATCTTCCCGTGTTAACTGTGTCTTTCGGGGCATCCGGAAATCTCCGTTGATAAGGCTTGAGATTTGCCCATCATACCCGTCATTTGAATTCGATCACCTGTCGGACGGCCCGGCCGGCGGCGAGGCGTTCGAAGCCCTCGTTAATCTGGTCCAGGGTCAGTGTGTGGGTCAACAGTTTGTCCACCGGCAATTTACCCTGCCGGAACAGCGATACATAGCGGGCGACATCGCGCACGGGCACACAGCTGCCAACATAACTGCCTTTGAGCGTGCGCTCCTCGGCCACCAGGCTGACCTGCTGGATCGCCACTTTCCTTTCCGGATGAGCGAGCCCGCCGGTTACGGTTGTGCCGCCGCGGCGGGTAATCAGGTATGCAAGCTCCAGGGCTTTTTCCGAGCCCGCCATTTCGATGGCGCAGTCCACGCCGCCGTTGGTCAGCGCCTTGATTTTATCGACGCAGTCCGGGTCCTTGCTGTTGAAGGTATGGGAGGCCCCCAACTCCTTCGCCAGCTCCAGCTTGCCATCATCCAGGTCAATGGCGACCACGTCACTGGCGCCGGCGACCAGGGCTCCCAGCACACTGTTCAGCCCCACTCCCCCGAGCCCGATCACAGCAACCGTTTGCCCGGCCTTTATATTGGCTGAGTTGATGGCTGCGCCAACGCCGGTCAGCACCGCGCAACCAAACAGCGCGGCGTGATGGAACGGCAGGTCCGGGTCAACTCTGACCAGGGAATCCCGGGAAACCACCGCATGATCGGCAAACGCCGAGACCCCCAGATGATGGTTGATCGGCGTGCCGTCGGCGCGATGCAGGCGATGATCACCGCTGACCAGAGTACCGGCGTTATTGGTTTTGGCGGCGGGTTCACACAGAGCGGGCCGACCTTCGGCGCAGGGCGAACAATGACCGCAGCTGGGCACGAAGACCGCTACCACATGGTCGCCCTCTTTGAGGTCACGAACGCCGCTGCCCACGGCTTTGACGATCCCGGCTGCTTCATGGCCCAGGGCCATGGGCACCGGCCGGGGGCGATTACCATCAATCACCGAAAGGTCGGAATGGCAAAGTCCAGCGGCCTTGATCTGCACCAGTACCTCGTTGTCGCCGGGCGGGTCCAGCTCCAGCTCTTCGATGACCAGGGGGCGGGTGTCCTGGTACGGTCGCTGCGCACCAATGGACTGTAAAACGGCTGCGCGAATTTTCATTGTTATTCTCCTGTAGTGAGGGTGACTTCACCCCGCTCGATGCGGCAGGTACTGTCGACCAGTTCTGCGGAGTGGGTATCATCGGATTCGGCGATCAGAACCGTCAGGCCTTCGCCTCTCAGGTCACCAATGACCGAAGACAGGCGTTGGGCCAGCACCGGTGCAACCCCTTCGAAGGGCTCATCCAGCAGGATTAACTGCCGCCCGGGTATCAGCGCCCGGCCCAGTGCCACCAGTTTTTGCTGGCCGCCGGACAGCTGCAGGGCTTTGCGTTCGCCGAAATCAGCGATTTCCGGCATCAGCGAATAAATCCATTGCAGGCGTTTGTCGCCATCTTTAATTCCGTTGGCCCAGGCGGGCATCAGAATGTTCTCGGTCACCGTCAGCTCCGGTATAAGCCTGCGATCTTCCGGCATATAACTGATACCGAGCTTGGCACGCTGGTGGGAGGCCTTTCTGGTCAGATCCTCACCCTTGAACTCAATGGAGCCGAAATCGGCCGGGAGCAGCCCCATAATGGCCCTGATGAAGGTGGTTTTCCCCGCGCCGTTATGGCCGATCAGGCCAGCCATTTTGCCTGCCGGGATCTCCATGTTGACCTGCCTCAGTATGCCGATGCGCTCGATCGAGACGTCCAGATTCACAATCTTGAGGCTCATATCAGGCGCCCCCTTTTTGGGTTTCGTCTTGGGTATTGTCTTTGGCTTCAGTGGGCTTCTGCTGGCGCTTGCCGGTGACCAGTTCCTGCACCTGTTCGTCGGCCAGAACGTCTTCTACCGGGCCGTCCTTGATGACGACGCCGCTGGCAAAGGCCAGCACACGGGTGACGTATTTGCGTACGATCTCCATATCGTGTTCGACGAACAGCACCGTCAGGCCGCGCCGCTTCACCACTTCCATGACGGTGTCCATAAGGGTGTGTTTTTCATCGGTGCTGACACCGCTGGTAGGTTCGTCCAGCAACAGCATGCGCGGATCGGCCAGCATGGCAATGGCAATATCCAGAAGTTTACGGGCGCCCTGGGGCATGGCAGTGACCATTTCATCCCGGTACTGGGTAATACCCATCTGGGCCAGGATTTCGTCCGCCGCCGCGATCCGTTCGGGCGTGCGCACCGGCCGAAACATCTCCAGGTGTCGGTGTTCCGATGCTGATAATGCCATCGACAGGTTGTCCAGCACCGACAGTTCAAGGAATAGCTGCGGAATCTGGAACGAACGCGAGAGTCCTCTGCGCATCAGCTTGCGCGGTCCCAGGCCTTTGATCGGGTGTCCATCAAAGGCGATGCTACCTGCCGATGGTGGCAGGTAGCCGGTAACCATATTGATGAAGGTGGTCTTGCCTGCCCCGTTGGAACCGATGACTCCAACAATTTCCCCTTCGGTGATGGTCACGTTGATGTCTTCCGCGGCGACCACGGCACCGAAGTATCTGGACAGTCCTTCCGTTTTCAGAATGTCGGTCATGATACGACCCTCCGCTTACGGGTGAACAGGCTCCAGATGCCCTTGGGCAGGAACAGGATGATCAGCAGCAACACCGTGCCGAGAATCAGTTGCCAGGAGTTGGGGAAGAGCTCGACGGCGTAGGTTCTGACCATGATGAAAATCATCGCAGCGATGAACGACGCGGCCACATGGCCGGTGCCGCCCAGCAGTGCAATAAACACAAACTCGCCGGAGATGGTCCAGTACGCCATGGTGGGATCGACGTGGCCCGCGGCCAGTGACGTCAGGGAACCGCCGATGGAGCCTATCGCAGCGGCAATCACGTAGTTGATGTACAGAATCTGGCGACGGGACATGCCCATGTATTCCACCCGGACTTCGTTCTCGCGAATGGCCTCGCAGGCCAGGCCAATGGCCGATCCGAAGTAGCGGTTGAGAAACAGCGCCACCGCCAGGCCCACGGCGGTGGCAAGCCAGAGCACAGTGTTGCTGCCTTCGCTGTCCTCCGGGTCGAACCATAGCAGCGTCCAGCTACCGACGCCAAAGCCATCGGTACTGCCCAGGTCCTGGCTTTTGACCAGAATGCCGTAGAGAATCATCGAAAACGCCAGGGTCAGCATGGCAAAGAAAATTTCCCGGTAGCGGGTCAGCAACAAACCAAGCAGCATGGCAAGGGCGACGGTCACCGCGACCCCCATACCAATCAGCACCAGGGCGTCGGTGATGCCCAGAAAACGGCCGCCCATGCCGACCGCATAACCACCGATGCAGTAATACAGACCCTGGCCAAAGGACACCAGCCCGGCCCGCATCAGCATGACAACACCGAGTACGACCATAGCGCTGGCGATGGCGAGGGTCGTGGTGAATGCCAGCCAGTCTGGAATGACAAACGACACTAACGTGATCACAACGGCCGCAACGACCAGCATGATTTCTGATTTTTGCAGTCCCATCAGATCTTCCTCGCGACGGCTTGGCCGAACAGCCCATGGGGCCGGAAAATAAGCACCGCCGCCATAACGGCGTAAACGATGAACAGTTCCAGTTCCGGCATGGTGTGAATGGAGATAGCGCGCGCCAGGCCGACAATCAGGGCGCCGATGGCGGCCCCGGTGATGCTGCCCAGGCCGCCGGTTACCACCACCGCAAAGGCGACCACGATAACTTCCACGCCTACCCCGGGCACCACGGAAATAATGGGCGCGGTAACACCGCCTGCGATAGCGCCAAGGGCCGCGCCAATCATGAAGGTAATGGTGAACATCCGCCGCACATTGACGCC
Organism: uncultured Marinobacter sp.; assembly: GCA_966210405.1. Taxonomy (GTDB): domain Bacteria; phylum Pseudomonadota; class Gammaproteobacteria; order Pseudomonadales; family Oleiphilaceae; genus Marinobacter. The sequence continues at coordinate 9,642 of CBIHLH010000092.1, read as the reverse complement.
CATGGCTTCGGATACCTCGCGATCATGAATGATCGACCGCAGGATTTTGCCGATCTTGGTACGCTCCAGCCAGAACCAGAGCGCCAGGCCCACGACCGCAGACACACCCACCACCATCAACTGATAACCGGATACCGTCAGTACACCAATATTGAAACGCCCCATCGCCGCATAGGGCTGATAGGCGAAGTAAGGCGTGGTTCCCCAGATAAGTTTCATCACGTCTTCGAGGATCAGCAGCATGGCAAAGGTAACGATCAGCATCAGTACTTCGTCGCGACCATACATCAGCCGTAACACCCCGCGCTCCATAATCACCCCGGCCAGGGCGCCGATGGCGACCGCGCAGACCGCGATCATCGCCAGTGCTATCCACAGCTGGTCACCCACCCCGTTGTAATACCAGCCAAGTGCCGAAGCCGCTGCGTAAGCACCCAGGGCATAGAGGCTGCCATGGGCCATGTTCAGAATGCGCATAACACCGTAAATAACGGTCAGCCCCGCAGCGACCAGAAACAACCACGAGGCATAGAGAAGCCCGTCAATAAGAATCGCCCAGACGGTTAACATCTGTGTGTACTCCTGTTAGCCGAAATACCGGCAACCCGTAAGTTGCCGGAACGGTTTCATGGATCAGTCGCAGTCGGCTCCGGGGAACCCTGCCTTGATCCATTCCTGAGCGTCCTGGCCGTCAGGTGGAGACACACATTCGCCTTTGTAGGCGCGCACGTTACGCAGCTCGGGGCCGGTGTCTGGCGAATAGTGGTACTCGCCGTAGAGCATCGGCTGCATGGCCTGGTGGCCGCCTGCCAGGGCCATCTTCACGGTACCGCTGACAGATTCAAAGGTGGCGCCTTTGAGGGTGGCTGCCAGTTGCTCGCTGGTTGGAAGCCCGTCGGCGCCGGAATTGTCCGCGGCGTATTTCAGGCCGAGCAGGGCCTGCGCCATTTTCGATGCCGGATAACTTGGCGGAGTGCCATGTTCGGCTTCATAGGCCTTGGAGAACCACTCGCTCAGATCGTTTTCCGGCATGAAACCGCCGAAGGGGCCGCGACCGCCCAGGATGGTGCCGTTGGGCGCCTGATTCTCGAAACGGTGCAGGCCGGACTCGCCGGTGGTCAGGATCGCCGTGGCCTGGTCAAGCAGACCGCGGACACTGGCCTGGGCCACAAACGCTTCCATGTCACCACCCCACATACTGGAATGGATAACGTCCGGGCGGCTGGTCTGCAGAGCCGAAATCTCGGTACCGTAATTGCCCTGGAAGATCTGCGGTGTCTGGTTATCCACGATTTCGACATCCGGCATCAGCTGTTGCATGGACAGCGTGAAGTCCTGCCAGGAGTCCTGTCCCCAGGCGTAGTTCTGCTGGATACCTGCCAACCGCTGGATGTCGAAATTGGCATCTTTCAGATAGTGTGCGGCGCCGACGTTATCCGCGACCGCATCCAGTCCGGTACGGAACAGATATTTCGGATTGCTGACCTCTTCAAACAGTCTCGGTGTGCCACAGTCGAAGGCTATGGTAAAGGTCTTCATCTCTTCCGCGACCGGGCCGACTGCAAGGCAGTCACCGCTGGAGATATAACCGATAACAGCATTGACGTCCTGGCGCTGAACCAGGTTGCGGTACTCCTCCACCTGCTTGGTGGGGCCGCCTGCCTCGTCGATGACCACGGACTCAAGCTGCAGGCCGTTTATCCCGGCGCTGTCGTAAGGGGCAGGCAACTCACCGGCATTAATGGCCTTGATGACAGTTTCAGCCGCTTGTGCGGCAGGCACGCCGAATGGCCCTGATGCGCCACCGGACAGGAATGTAACCAGGCCCACCTTGAAGGTGTCCTCGGCATGAGCAGCCTGGCTGATGCCTATGAAGCCAGCGGATACCAGTGCGATGGAAGTGGCAGTGCTCAGCAGCGTACGCCGCAGGCCTGCCTGTGATAGGGGGTGTCCCATTGTGTTCTCCTTGATTGTTGTTGTGCAAAATGGCTGGCGGAGCGCTCAGCCATTAGATTTACCGTGTCGCCCCCCGAGGAGAGCAAATGACGGTTTGGGAATTCGGTGAGAAACTACACCTAAGTAAGCAAATGCGAGGCCAGCTCTAAAACACCGTTAATAAGGGGAGGGAGGGACGGTGTTGCCACATCGCGAGCGAAAACCGCTCAGAATTGATCGGAAGGTGAGCGAAAATCGCTCACCTCAAAAGCTTCGTCGTTTGTACGCCAAAGCTGTTTGTTCCGAATGATTTTAAATTGTTTGCCCGGGCCTGTCGTTACTGGCATTTCTCAAGGCATAAGGCACAGAAGCACAGTGTCAGGAGACCCTTTTCCCGTGTTAGGCTCCGAAGCCCACCTAAAAGCAACCTATTGGAATGGCGTGCCTGACATGAGCAGTGATGAACTTACCCGGATAATGGAAATGGACGGCGAAGAGCGGTATGACTACTTCCTGGACCAAGTGGGTGAGGAGCGGGAAATCTGGATTCTGGTCAATGCCGAGAATCGCTTCCTGAAGATCTCATCTGACGATGGCGATGTGGAGTACCTGCCGGTCTGGCCTGCTCCGGAGTTTGCTGCAGACTATGCCAAGGATGCTGATGACCTGTCGCCCCTAAGTATTCCACTGCCTGAATTCTTCAGGAAGTGGGTGCCGGGCCTGACCAGGGACGGCCTGGATATTGGCGTATTTCCCGGGTTGGATAAAACTCTGTGGATCACCGGGCCTGAGGAGCTTAAGCGTGATTTGCAGGATGTATAACCGGTTATGATGTCTCATCCGTAAATCCATCTGTCGGAGGCTCCCATGTCATCATCCATTCTCGTCCTGGGCGGTGCCTCCCTGAATACCATTGTCCACCTCGATGCCTTGCCGGAGGTGGTGGACACCAACGGTGCCGGGGATGCATTCTTCAGCGGATTTCTGCACCGTTATCTCCAGGGAGCCTCGTTGGAAGCCTGCCTGGAAGCGGCGGCCCACTGGGGAGCGCGGTGCGTCACCAGCCGGGATCTGGTGGCCCCATGAGCGCCAGGGTCACCGGTTGAAGACCAGTTCCGGCAGTGGGTCGTGCTCCATGGTCAGGATATCATCCAGAGGACAGGGCCGGTGGATCCAGTAGCCCTGAAACAAATCGACGCCTATCTCTGTTAACAACGCCGCGACGCTTTCCGATTCCACGTACTCCGCTACCGTCGTCATGTTCATGGTATGGCCAATGTCGTGTATGGCCCTGACCATGGCCAGGTCGGTCTTGCTGGTGTCGATATCACGCACAAACATACCGTCAATCTTCAGGCAGGTAACCGGTAACCGACGCAGATAACCGAACGATGACAGGCCCGAACCGAAGTCATCCAGGGCAAAGCTGCAGCCCATGTCACTCAGGCGTTCCATGAACGTCTGGACTTCCAGCAGATTACGGGCGGCAGCGGTTTCGGTGATTTCGAAACAGATTTTGCCCGGTGGCACAGAGTGGCGGGTGAACTGTTCCACAACGAAGTCTGCGAAGTCAGTCTGATCAAATGAACGGCCCGACAGGTTGATGTGGCAGGCTTCCAGCGAAGCCAGATGCTGTGGCGACGCTGAGAGCCGTTCCAGTACATGGTTGATAACCCAGCGGTCGATTCGGGCGGCCATGCCATAGCGCTCTGCCGGAGGCAGGAAGGCGTTCGGAGGTACCACTGAGCCATCCGGCGAGCGCATGCGAATCAGTACCTCGTAACGCAATCCCTTGCCGGGCTGGCCGGGTGATGCAATGAGCTGGCAGTCCAGGAAAAACAGGTTGTCCTGGAGGGCGGTCTGAATGCGGTTGTGCCACTCCATCTGGCTCTGCTGGGCGGCCATCAGTCTGTCGTCCATGGACATCACGCACACGCGGTTCCTGCCGCTGTCCTTGGCCGTGTAGCAGGCGATATCCGCGGCTTTCATCAGGGCATTGATCCCGGAGCACTCGGCGGTGATGGGCACTACGCCGATACTGCAGCTCAGTGCGTGGCTGGTTTCCTGCCAGGTAAACACCAGGTTGTCGAGCGCACTCCGGACCTTCTCCGCGACGTGGCGACCGGTCTCCAGGTCGCAGTTTTCGAGGATGATACCGAATTCATCGCCGCCAAGCCGGGCCAGGGTGTCCGAGTCCCGCAGATTTTTGCCGATAACGTCGGATACCTGGCGCAGAAGTTGGTCACCGGCGTCATGGCCGGAGGTGTCGTTTGCCAGTTTGAACTGGTCGAGGTCCACAAAGCACAGGGTATGCTGGGCACCTTCATTGCGAACACGCCCGAGGTGGCTGGCAAGCTGATGCTCGAATGCCCTCCGGTTAATCAGGCCGGTCAGGCTGTCGTGGGTGGCCATGTAACTCAGTTCGGTTGACAGGCGATGGGATTCGGAGATGTCCTCAAGAACGGTAGTGAAGTAGGCCGAGGCGCTGGGAGCATCCCACACCCGGGAGACCGTCAGCCGGGCCCACAGGAATTCGTTGTCTTTGCGGACGAGCCGGTGCTCGGTGGTGTAGCTGTCAATATCCCCGCGATTGATGGCGCGCCGTTCTTCCCGCGCGAGAGCCCAGTCTTCCGGGTGCACCAGCTCCCGGTAGGGCTGCGGTACCAGCTCGTTGGCCTGGTAGCCCAGAATGTCGCAGGTGGCCTGGTTGGCGTTGATGATCCGGCCTTGGGTATCGATCTGAATGATGCCGATAGCAGACTGCTCAAAGATGGCGCGGAAACTCTGCTCGGTCCGTTGCAACAACTTGACCAGCCGAAAACCGAGGAACCAGGAGAGCAACGCCACCATTATCAGGAACGAGGCACTGACCACGGACAGGAAACTGGCGGCCCAGCGTGCGGCACCCCCCATGGCCAGGCGAAATGTCCGGGCGTTGGCCTGCAGTCGCTGATCCAGGGCGGCTAGCCGCTCCCTCAGGAACTGCAGATGGTCCGGATCGGGCGACCCGGCCAGCCACGCCCGCTCCAGGGCGTTGCCGATCTGGTCAAGCTCTAGTAACAGGTCGTCGGTTGCTGCCCAGGCGTTTCCGGCGTCTTTCAAGGGGTCGAGCCAGGAAAAATAACGAACCAACAGGATCATGCGAGTCAGATCCTGGGGATGGTTGCCGCCTTGCAGGAGTCCCTTCCTGGCGCGCTGCCAATCGAGCTGCCCGGCCGTGATCGCCATCCGTGCGTGTAGGTCGCCGATGGGGATAGACAGTGATTGCCGGGCCTGAGCCAGGTGCCAGAAGTTCCCGGTTTGAGCGAACTGGTCGAGGTGCGTAACGGCATCAATCTGCGCTCTTGACCAGAGGCTCTCGCCCCAGGTATAGGCCGTTATCGCAGATTGCAGTTGCACGACGGCGACAATGAAACCCACGGTGAGAATGATCGTGAGGCACAGGCCGGCAATCAGCGCGGTCAGCTTTCGTTGAAGATTGAGTGGTCGTCCGGTTCCCCGCATGTTGAGCCGCGATCTCCGCCGATAGCGATGTGCAGACAAAAAAATTTTTTATTTGAATGAGTTGTGCGTCCCCTAACCTTAGCAGGATTTTGGGTAAATGCGACTGGCGATGGCGGAGATGAAGCCCATCACTCTGTCTTCATCCTCAACAATTCAGGCTTGTGTTGATGTCGGAGAAGGTCCCGATGGGCAGGCAACCATTGGTCAGGTTGACCGGTGGTCGGCAAGCCAGTGTCAGGGGTTACCAACCGGCAGGGGCTGGAAGGTTTGCTCAGCGCCTGCTCTGGCGGCGTTGCTCAAGGTAACTCAGGGCATCACTCCTGAGCGGCAGGCTCAGGGCAACGATCAGTTCCCACCGCTCGTAGCCCAGATCCGAGAGAATCTCGTCTTTCTCGGCCAGCAGGGTTCTGGCCATGCGCTTGAATTGCTGGCGGCGTGAATACTGCGCCATCCAGGTCATCGGGTGGACACCGGGAGTGTGTTGTTGGCTTGCGTTGGTTTGCATCGTCGTCCCCTGTCACATGGATGCCATTTGCGGGCAGCATGACGGTTACCGTGCGTTCAATCAAACGAAAAGAATTTAACTTAGCCTTCAGATATGTTTAAGTCAGAACGACGACGGAACCTTGTGGAGGTGCCTGGTGAACATGCCATTGCTGGACAATGAGGTGCTCAGAACGTTTGTTGCTATTTCCGAGTGCGGTACCTTTACCGGTGCGGCGCAGCTGGTGCACCGCACACCGTCGGCGCTGAGCATGCAGATCAAACGGCTGGAACAGCGGCTGGGAAAGAGTCTGTTTATCCGCGAACCCCGGCAGGTGCGGCTTACCCCGGATGGTGAGGTATTGCTGGATTACAGCCGCCGGCTGTTAAGGCTGAATCAGGAGGCCGTCCAGCACTTCATTGCGCCGACGCTGGAGGGGAAGGTCGGCCTTGGTACGTCAGACGATGTAGGTACGCGGATTTTGCCGGAGGTCCTCGCCCAGTTTGCCCGATCGTACCCTGCCGTACTGGTGGATGTGGTTGTCGGATCGAGTAAGCAGAATCTGGCGCGGCTTGATGCGGGGGAGCTGGATATGGTGCTGGTGACGGTTGCAGACGAAGCCCGGGATGTTCGCGGCGAGGTGGTTCATCGGGAACCCCTGGTCTGGGCCGGCCGGGAAGGCGCGTCCGCGTTTCAGAGAACGCCCCTTCCGATTGCGGTTGCCCATGAGGACTGTGTCTGGCGTCGCATGACGTTACGGGCACTTGATCGGGCCGGAACGGCGTATCGGATTGCCTACACCTGTGAGCACTGTTCGGGCCAGGAAGCCGCCATGGTGGCTGACCTGGCCGTCGCCCCGTTCCCCCTGAGCCTGGTGCGCCCGCCCCTGAAGCAGATCGTCAGCGACGAACTACCCGAGATCGGCTGCTACCAGTTGGCCCTGGTCCGCCAGGGTTCCAACTCCCTGAACGATGCGCTGGCGGCTCATGTAAGAGGCGCGTTCCGGAACCTGCAGTAGTGCTGGCAGGTCTGGTAAAAAGTAACGGCACGTGATTGACCGGTAGGTGAGGAGGTAGACATTATGGGGACGCTTTTGATCATCCTGGGCGTGTTGTTTCTGTCACTGATTGTCCTGATCCCCCTGATCGAAAAATTTGCTCCAAAAGGTGAGCAGCGGGAATTCGGAAATCTGACCCGTTATATTTTTCCGCTCGTGGCCGCCTTAATTGTGCTGCAGATGATGAATTATTATTTCTTCTGAATGACGCAAGAGGCCACCAGGGTGGTGGCCTCTTGCGTGGTTGTTTTACTCAATAGCCGGCATTACTTGATCCATTTATCGCCCCAGTGGGTGATGTCATGGGCCTGCTGCACTTGCAATGAGCGCACGCCTGGTGCCGGTTCTGGTTCCTCGGCGGCCTCGATTTCCTCGTCGATCACCCGGGTGGAAAGTGACAGCCAACTGGTGACGAAGGCGGCGGCATCGCCGTTGATTTCAAGGGCGAGTTCGTCAATGTTGGTGATGTCGTCGCACGCCGAGTGGTAACAGGGATCGTAGGCAATGCCAGCTTCACCGCCGAACTTGGCCGCCTGGGCTTCGGTTTTAATACCCTCGGCGCCGGTGAACAGCCCACCAAAGGCAATGCCGTCTTCGAAGAACTGGGCGTAGTCTGAGCGGAAGCTGATTTCGGTGCCTTCGAAGGCGATCTCCCGCAAGTTGAAGTACTTCTCAAACAACGCTTCGGTCGCCGCGGAGCCCGGGGGGCCAGCGAGATCGAAATCGGAGCCGTCGCCATCGTAGATAAAGTTGCCGAAGTTGGGTGAGCCGATCATGTCGTAGTTGAGGTACACCTTGATCCGGGCCTTCTCTTCCGGCGTGAGATTATTGACATAAAAGGTGGAACCTACCAGGCCGGCTTCTTCGGCACCCCACCAGGCGAAGCGCACCTGATTACGCGGATGGGCGCGCTTCATCTGCAAGGCCAACTCCAGTAAGGCGGCGCTGCCGGAGCCATTGTCGTTGATACCGGCACCCTCGAAGACCGAATCCAGGTGGGCGCCGGTCATTACCACGTTGTCCGGATCGCCCCTTTCGGTTTCCGCGATCACGTTGAAGGTTTCGGTCTGTTCCCGGACGACATCAGCGACAACGTGCAGCTGCAGGTCTGTCTGGCCTACCCAGCCGGCACCGATGTCGTAGGTGGTGAAAACGACGGGAATGCCGCCCGCGTAGTCGCCGCCGAGTGTGGCGTTGATGAGCCCTTTACGGTCTTCGGTATTGCCCTGATTGAAGATGACCGCTCCGACAGCACCAGCATTGGCGGCGTTGGTGGCCTTCAGGCCAAAGGCACAGGCGCCTCGCTGGATCACGGCAATGGCGCCAGCCGGGAAGCCGGCAAAGTCTTCCGGTTCGCAACCACTGGTGGAGGTGTTATCGGGGCCAAGCTGCACATCAACCGCAACGGCTGTACCGGTGGCGTCGCCGGGCTCGGTCTGGGAGAGATAGGTGAAGTCTTCTTCCCAGACGTAGTCTGTCGGCGTCGGAGCAATCACTTGCAGGACACCATCACCGCTGGGATAGAACGCGTTGAAGGGAAACGGCTGTATGTGAACTTCGTAACCGGCGGATTCCAGTGTGGTCTGGATGTAGTCAACCGAGGCATCATAGCCTGGCAGGCCGGCGGCGCGGTTGCCATCGTTGGCCTCGGCGATACCATACAACCGGTCCAGATGGTACTGGATGTTGCTGGCCTGCATGCAGCGAGGCAGGCCAAATGGCGTGCTGTTCAGAATGCCGAACCGGCACTCAAACGGACTGATGTGGTCCGGACTCCAGAACTCGTTGAGCAGATCGGCGGTGGATTTCCGGCCGGGGTCGGCCTGGGCGGATAGCGTGAAACAAAGTGACCCTAATGCCAGGGCCTGGCATGCCGTGCTGAGTTTCATGGTGATTCTCCAATCCTGGGAGTTTTTTTGTTTGTGCCGGCACCACTGCTTCCTTCGGTGCCAATAGCAATCGTAGACCGGATAGGGGATGGTTCCAGGTGAAAATCATTACCAAACGACAAGGTTTGGCCGGCGCCGTGGGCGGCGGTGGTTGTGTGACCGGCCTCCCATTAGTGAGCCGGGAAATCAGACAGGATAAACTTCGGCAATCAGCCTGAGACAGAGGAGCCCGCAGGGCATGGAAGTATTGCTCGTAATCGTGGTTTTGGGTTTGGCGCTGCTGCTCCCCATTGGCGCTGTGCTGGGTATTCTTGCTTTTCGCCAGCGCAGTCTGCAGTCATCCCGCCTGGATTCGATGGCCACCGAACTGGCGTTCCTGCGGGAGGAGGTGGCCCGGCTCCGGGGCCAGGCCGGGGAGCCGCAGCCGGCCGCCGTTCCGAGCTTTGAGCCGGAGCCCATTTCGCAGCGCGATGTGGCGGAAGAACATGATGTGTCTGGTTCTGAAAAGACGCTGGGTGCCCGGGCGCCCTCACGTATTCTCCAGGCGCTCAAGGACAACTGGATGGTGTGGTTGGGCGGGCTGAGTGTCGGCCTGGCTGGTATATTCATGGTCAGCCACTCGATTAATGCCGGGCTGATTGGCCCGATTCAGCAATTACTGTTGGCACTGATCAGCGGCCTGGCCCTGCATGCGGGTGCGGAGTTTCTGCGCCGCCGCAATCAGGGGGCGGACCAGGTATTTGCTGCCCTGGCGGGTGGGGGCAGCATTACCC
>CBIHLH010000091.1:0-14231 GCA_966210405.1 uncultured Marinobacter sp. | reverse complement strand
GGTTTTGGTTCGGGTTTTGGCTTTGGTTCCGGTTTGGGTTCTGGCTCGGGTTTTGCCGCCTCCGGCTGCGCTGGCGTCTCAGGGGCCGCCTCAGGGGCGGATTTGCCCGCGAGGGAAATCCGGATGGCCGGTGCCGTGTTAACGTCAGCGTTACCCAGCGTATGAAGCTCCAGGGGCGTCCTGGGTGCCGCCAAGGCCAGCGCCAGTGCGGTAATGGCGACGGCAAGCAGCATCAGGGCAAGGCGTGGCAGGGTGCCGGTGCTTCTCATGCCCCCGGCTCCGTGAGCAGCAGAACCTCTTGGTAGCCCCCCTGCTCCAGGTGCCGGAACAGGGCTTCCAGATCGGTCATGGTAATGGACTCGTCCGCGGCGATGATCAGCGGGTCGCCGGCGTCCGGCCCGGGCAGCCGTGCCAGCAGGGCCTGCCCGCTGAGTGTCTCGCCTGCTACCTGCCAGTCGCCCTCTGCCGTCACCATCAGGTCGGCATGGGGCTGCCGGGCCTGCCCGGGCGTGGTGGCGGGCAGGTCGGGCAACGGGGCATCGGCCAGTTGCCCGGCGACAATGAAGAACATGAGCAGCAGGAACACCAGGTTGATGAGCGGCAGAAGGGCGTCTTCAACCCGCTCCATCAGGGACTTGCCGGAGGTGAAAGGGGGTGGAACAAGATCGCTCATGGTGTCGGTTTGGTTGCCCGCTTCCAGTGGGGTTTGATTCCGTTTGCGGTCAGTGCACTGAGTGTCGCGGTAAAGTGCCCGAGGCTTGTTGCCGGCTCGGTGGTCAGGTTGACTTCCGTCACGCCTGCCTGTTCCAGCGCTACCAGCAGCCGGTCCAGCGGCAGCGCCTGCGCCTGCCACTGCACCTGTCCCTGGATATTTATTGTCAGCGTGGGGAGCGGTTCCCCGGTGGTGGTGCCACTCTGCGCGGTGTTATTGGCCAGTTCCAGATGATCCACCGGCAACAGGCGGGAGGTCAGCATGAAGAACACCAGCAGGATGAACACCACGTCAATCAGTGGTGTTATCCGGATGGGTATGGCGCGGGCTGGCCGGGGATCAACCAGTTGCATGGGCGAAACGCCGGTGGTCCGGCTGCGGGTAGTCTGACTCGGGGCCACCGCCGATCACCGATGTGTCGGCCGGCTCGGCGCCGGTTGCCAGGTTTTGCTGCGGATCGGATGCGCTCTCCGGCGCCGGGAGCACGTTCAGTACCGAGACCAGCGCGCTGTTAATCGTCTTGTGAATGCGCCGCAACCGGAACTCGATCCAGGCCGCCAGCGCCGCAAAGGGAATCGCGACCACCAGCCCTGCTGCGGTGGTGGTCAGGGCTTCATAGATACCACCACTGAGCTGGGTCGCGTTGGCTCTGCCTTCGGTGGCCGCCATAGCGCTGAACGCTTCCATCATGCCCAGTACGGTGCCAAGCAGGCCGAGCAGCGGGGCCAGTGCCGCAATCACTTCGATGATTTTCAGCGGTGCCTCAAACGGCTCCAGGGACTGCTGGGCATCTCTGGCGGCGACTTCACGGATGTGTCGGTCGTCCTCGCGGTTCAGCTTCGCGGTCATGCTGTCGGTGATCACATGCAGAAGCGGGTTCAGGCGGCCCCATCGCCCCGCCTCACGGCGCACCGACTCAGGCGATACATCCGTCGGGTTCTGTTGCCAAATGGTAATGATTTTTTTAAGTTTGGCCGGCAGCCTGGGGGCATACAGGGTGCCCAGAAGCATCAGGTAGACAAAGGTTGCCAGCCCGATCACGGCAATGACCAGAAGTACCATCATCACCGGGCCACCCATGTCCAGAAGCTGTCCCAGTAACCCGTTCGCCACCGGGGAATCGAGGGGAAGCTGGAGATCCGCCATGATAACCGCCCGTAAAATCGAAATTAGGTCTAAATAATAACGATTATCATTGAATTTGCAAGGCTGTAACCTGACTTTGCCAGCCCCTCTGTTAAAATTCATACAGTTATTGACGCATCGTTAACGTGCCGGGGTTCATATTGTGACCGAAGGGAGTGTGATCCGTGTGAATGCATGGCGGGCGGGCATGGGGCTGCTGGTTTGATCCGCCGTGGGCTCGGAAGCCTCGCAAACCGGGCCGCAGCGGTGGTGGTCGGAGCCGTTGTGCTGTCTGCGTTACTGGTAACGGTGGCCGGCGCCCTGCTGAGCCGGGATGAGCTGGAGCAGCAGGCCAGGAACCAGGTGCGAACCATCGCTGGCCTGGTGGCCCGGGAACTGGATGACCGGTTGGCCCGGCGCCTTGAGGTTCTGAATCATGTGGCCAGCAACTTCACCATGAGCGAGGCGGTCTTCAGGGCCAGGGCCCGGGTGCTGGTCCGCCAGCAAGCGGCACTGCAGCATCTGTTCGATGGGGTGTACCTGATGGATGCCACCGGCCGTGTCATCGCCGAGTATCCCGAAGCGTATGGCCAGGTGGGCCTGGATGTCAGCCAACGGGATTATTTTCAGCGCGCCTCCACCATGCTGACGCCGGTGATCAGTGAGCCGTACCTCTCCAACTACCGGGATAAACCGGTGGTCATGATCGCCGCCCCGGTATTCGATCATCGGCAACGGTTTATCGGCATGCTCGGGGGCGCGCTCACGCTGAAGGGCGAGCATTTCATGGAGGAGTTTGCCAGCATCACCATCGGCGAGACCGGCTACCTTGGCATCGCTACCCGCAGCGGCATCACTCTGGTCCACGGCCGAACCGGTGAGGTAATGGTGCCGGTGCGGGTGGCAAACCCGGTACTGAGCGCTGCCATGGCAGGATTCGAGGGCACCCGGCAAACCGAAAACGGAGACGGAGAGGCCACCATCATGTCGGTTCAGCAGATGGTGCAGGCGCCCTGGTTTGTGGCGGCCGTCTGGCCCACCCGGGAGGCCCTTGCGCCGATCACCCGCATGGTGGATGCCTTTGCCTGGAACCTGCTGATTGTGGTGCTGCTGATTACCCCGGTCGCGTTGTGGCGCTTCCGTCGACTGATGGCGCCACTCAACATCCTGGGTAAGCAGATCCACCAGCGCCATCTGGGGGTCCGGACCGTGCCGGTGGATGTGGCGGGTGGTCGTGAGATTCGCCAGGTGGCGGAGATTTTCAATACCGTCATGGACGAGCGTGATGAAGTGATGGCCTCCCTGGCCGAGCGCGAAGCATTTTTCCGCTCTCTCACCAAGAGTGCTCCGATTGGTATCGTCCAGACCGACGTGCTCGGGCGCATCGAGTTCGTCAACCCGGCCTTCGAGGCCATTATCGAGCGCTCCGCTGCGGATCTTACCCAGACCTATCTGTTTTGGGGAGTGTATCCCGATGATCGGGCGAAGGCCCAGGAAGGCTGGCGCCAGGCCCTGAAACAGCAAGCCGTGTTCCGGGGTCGTTTCCGCCTGCAAAGTCGGGATGAGGATCATCCGGTGTGGGGCGATGTGATGACCGCGGTGATCGAGACCCCGGAAGTGACCCTGGGGACCATTACCGTGGTGAGGGATATCTCTCGGGAGCTGGCAGTAGAAGAAGCGCTTCGCGACGAGCAGCAGCGCGCAGAAGGTATTCTCGGTGTGCTCCAGGAAGGCGTGCTGATGGTGGATACGCAAGGGGCCATCCGTTACGCCAACGGCGCTGCCTGCCGTTTCCTGTGCGCCGGCGATGACTGCATGGGCCAAAATTTCTATCAACTGGCCGACATTGAGCTTGAGGGCCATCGGCTTGGGGGCGATGAGTTTCTGGCCAGTCACGACATGGACAGCCTGTATGTGACCCTGCGTAACGCCGCCAACGTTGTGTTCGACATTGATCTCACTATGCTGCATATGCGAAAGGGCCGCCACAACGAGCGCCTGGTGTTTGTGCTCAGAGATGACAGCGAGCGCCGTCGTCAGGAAGAACGGCTGTCCTGGGAAGCCACCCACGACAGCCTGACCCAGTTGCTGAATCGTCGTGCGTTTACCGCCTCACTGGTGAAGTGCCTGGGGGAAACATCACGACAGACAGCAGGGTCGGTGCTGATGCTGATCGATCTGGATTACTTCAAGCCGGTGAATGATGAAGGCGGTCACCTGCTGGGCGATGACCTGCTCAAGCAACTGGCTGTGCTATTCCGGGACTCGGTTCGCCAGGCGGATACGGTTGCCCGCCTGGGCGGTGACGAATTCGGCATTATCCTGCCCGCCTGCGGGCTGGAACGGGCGGAAGCCCTTGCGGAGCATATCCGGGCCGGTGCCGAGGGCCTGAAAATTGAGCAGGAGGGCCGCCTGTTTGGCGTCACCGCCAGTATCGGCCTGACCGAGCTGGTCGCTGGCGACAGTGGCCCCCGGGAGGTGATGGCCCGTGCAGATGAAGGCTGTTACATTGCCAAGTCCCGGGGGCGAAATGCCGTGGTTATTGTGCCACCCCCGCCCTGATGCATTTTCTTGAACGCGCCCACCCCGAGGACAGTCAGGAAAACCAGCCGGCCGCCAGGGCAGCCTGCCACACCAGCCGCAAGGCCAGTGCCGTCAGCACCAGATTGAACGCCCGATTGAACCACTGATTGCTTAGGGTTTTCAGCAGGTGCAGCCCCAACCAGGTACCGGCAAATCCACAGGCGATCATCGCCAGAATAAACGGCAGCCACTCCGTAAACAGGAAACCCGCCACGGTGAACACCAGGGCCTTGGGGGCGTGCTGCAGGGTCATGGCCATGGCGAAGGTGGCCACGGTCCGGAACCGGTCGCTGTGAATCTGTTTGATGAACGAGGCAACCAACGGCCCGGTCGCGCCCACGAACAGGCTGATGAAGCTGGTCAGTGCCGAGGCGAAAAACACGCCGATGGGGCCCAGGGCGCCCTTGGGTAGCGGTGGCCCCCAGCACAGGAAGAGCACGAACAGGGCGATGGTGAGTTGCCAAAGATAGGGCGGGATATCCACCAGCAGCCAGGCGCCAACGCCTGCGCCCAGCAGGACGCCCGGAGCGAAGGCGGCGATCACCCGCCAGTCCACGTGCCGGCGGGTCAGTACCACCCGGCCAGCGTTGGAGCCCAACTGAATCATGCCGTGCACCGGTATGATCGCGGCGGCCGGCATCCAGGAGGCCATCAGCACCAGCAGCAGTACGCCGCCACCGGCGCCCAGGCTGGCGGTGATCATGGAGGTCAGTACCGAGCTGGCCAGCAGGAACGCCGCGATGGACGGGGTCAGGCCCTCGGGAAGCAGCGCTATTTCCATTAGTTACATTACTTCCATTGGCAGAATTCCGTGGCCTTGAGGGCGGTGGTCCGGCACAGGGCCTCGGTGGCCAGTTGCACATCGGCCACATAGTACAGCGACGCCAGGCCGAGCCGGTCCCGGCCCAGGTTATGGAACACCATACCGAACGCCATATCTCCGGCAGTAAAGCGCTCATGGTGGGCGGCAAAGTAGATCGCCGGTTTGGCGAGGGTCTCGTCCTCAAGCAGGGCCTGAACCCGCCCGGCGCCGCCGTGATAGGCCTGAATCAACAGCAGTGTAAACAGCCGGTCCTGCTTGTCCTCCGGTAGGTGACCAAAGCGGGACTCGAAAACAGGCCGCAGGTTGCGGGCGTTCTGGTCCATCAGGCGCAACGCGCAGTCGATCTGGGCGAGCCGGTGCCAGTAATTCTCCGGCGCCAGTTGGCAGTCTGACAGCGCCGGCGGTGACAACTGGAGAATGCCCCGGGCATTGGCGGTGGAATGTGCCCGGGTCTGGCCGCCGCTCTCGATCAGGATCTGTCCGGCGAGATAGCGGGGCAGAACCTTGGGAAGCGTTAGCCGCTGTTGTTGCTGGCGGGTGCGGTAGACATACATCAGGGCGTCGTGGAGCGATCCCGGTTGCTGGCTGCTGGCGAAGGTCAGATCATCCCAGGTACCCCAGAGGCGGCTGGTGGGCAAGGTGCCGAGATACCGGGCCAGGGCTTCGTCCAGATTGACGTGGGGCTGATTGCACGCCAGAGCAAACGGGTAGCCGATGCGCCCGGCGGCGCCGGCCACCCAGGTCTTCACCTGCTGGCTCTGGTGCAGTGAATGCCGGGTCTCGTTCAGGCGCTGCTGGGTGGCGGCGCGGTTGGTACCGTCGCTGATCCAGGCCAGGAATCGGCCGCGCATGTCGAACAGGATATGGCGATCGGGGTCTGCGCAGTAACCGGATTCGTTCAGCACCCACTGGCGGATGGTGAGCATGTTGCGGTAGACGCCCTGGCTGACCCAGTAAGGCGAGGTGCGGACGACGTCGAGCCAGTCGCCTGGCGTGTCTGCGTGCGGCTCTTCTGCCTTAAGCGGCGCGACCCAGAACATTGCCAGGCCGCAGATCAGGACAACCCGGTTCAGTCTCTTGAGACTTTTGGCCATAAGCGTTATACCCGTGAACTTCCAGACAACAACATAACAAACGGATCCGACCATGAAGCAATCCGAATACCTTCGATACGACGCCACCGCCCTGGCCGACCTCATCCGCCGGGGCGAGGTAACGTCCCGGGAAGTATGCGAGGCTGCGATAGAACGGGCAACCCGTGTTAATGATCCATTGAACGCTATCTGCCATCCGCAATTTTCCGAAGCCCTCGCCCAGCCCTTCCCTGAACAGTCTCCGTTTGCCGGCGTGCCGCTGTTGCTGAAGGATCTGGCCCAGGAGCAGGCGGGTCACCCCTGCACCTATGGCAGCCGGGGCTTGCGGGCCAATGTCGCAACCCGGGACTCGGAATTTGTCCTCCGGGCCCGCGAAGGCGGACTGGTGTTTCTGGGCCGGACGGCGACCCCGGAATTCGGGCTCAAGGCGGTGACAGAATCGACCCTGTGGGGCCCGACCCGCAACCCCTGGAATCCTGACCTGACCCCCGGCGGCTCCAGCGGTGGCTCCGGTGCCGCCGTGGCGGCGGGCATTGTGCCCATGGCCGGAGCCAACGATGGCGGTGGCTCCATCCGGATTCCAGCCGCCTACAATGGCCTGTTCGGCCTTAAACCCTCCCGGGGCCGGATTTCCGCCGGCCCCGCCGTGGGTGAGGCCTGGACCGGCGCGTCCACCGACCATGTGGTCAGCCGGACGGTTCGCGACAGTGCCGCCATGCTCGATGTCCTGAGCGGGCCGGGCTCCGGGGATCCGTTCGTGATTCCGGCCCCCGAGGCGCCCTACGCAGAGCTCATGCAGCGGGCGCCGGGCAGCCTGAGAATCGGTGTGTTCACCTCCTCACCGTATCAGACCGGGGTAGCGCCGGAGTGCGTGGCGGCGGTTGAGGAAACCGCCAGGATCCTGGAGAACCTCGGCCATCACGTCGACTATGCCCGTCCGGAATTTGATGGCATGGCCCTGGCCCGCTGTTATCTGGGTCTTTACTTCGGCGAAGTGTCTGCACTGATGGACAGGGCCCGGGCGCAATTCGGTGCCAGCGATGCCGACTTTGAGCTGGACACCCGCCTGATCGGGATGCTCGGGCGTACCATGCCGTTGCCGGATTATGTGCGCCGCCGCCAGCAGTGGAATGAGTTTGCCCGGGCGCTGGGCGCCTTCTTCAGTGGTTACGATCTGTATCTGTGCCCGACCACCGGCCAGTTGCCGGCCCGGATTGGTGAACTGGACACGCCCATGCACCTGAAACTGGCCGCCCGGGTAATGCTCTCCCTGAAAGCCGGCGCGCTGGTACACCGCAGCGGCCAGGTGGATCAGATGGCCCTGGAGAGCCTGGCCCGTACTCCGTTCACCCAATTGGCCAACCTGACCGGCACCCCCGCGATGTCGGTACCCATGCACTGGACCGCCAGCGGTTTACCGGTTGGTGTGCAACTGGGGGCGCCGCACGGCGGTGAGGTGGTGCTGCTGCAGCTGGCGGCGCAACTGGAAGAGGCCAATCCCTGGTTTGGTCATTACGAGCGCCTTGAGCCGGCCATCGGGGCGTCGGGGTTGTGATCCGCCGGTGACAACTCCACGTTTATCTTTATGTGCGGAACAGGCTATGCTGTCAGTCAGGGAGACCCCTTCTTCCTGGCAGACCCTGATGGCATCGAGGAGGCGAGCGTATTATGAACCAACCGATGGCAATCGACGATCTGGTATCAGTAGCACAGGCCGAGGCCATGGGGGAGCTTGACGCCCCAATGATGGCCATTGTCCTGTCCAGCGAACAAAGCTATGACTTGCCCATTAACTCTCTGGAAACCGATGCCGACAAGGCTCGCTGGGGGCTGATCCTCCGCGCCGCCCGGGAGCATGTGGAGGCGGATGCGGTGGCGGTGCTCTATCCGGCCTGGACCACCATCCGACACAAGCAGCCGGATGAAGCCCGGGAACCAGTGAAAGCCCTGGAAGCCGCCGCGGACGACGATGACGATGAGACCAACGGCCCCATCGATACCCTGTTCGTGCAGCTCCACACCCGGGACCACGTCTACTGGCGTGGGTTTGAGCAGATCCGGGATCCGAAACACCAGCGCATCATCGGCTTTCGTCGCATCAAGGCGCTGTCCACCGATTACAAACGCGACGAGGCACCGTCCATCGCCGCCTGGCTCAGCACCCTGTTTGAGCCGCTACCGGAGGAAGGTGAGGAGACGGCGGTTGATCTCGAACTGGCCGACCTGCTGGAAGAGCCGGAGGTGAGCGCGGCGCTCTACCCCCGGCAATTGCGCGCCCTGCATTGAACTGAACGGACTTCGTGGGCGCTCAGAGCACGGGCGCCCGCTGAACCACCCAGTACAGGCTGATGGCGCCCACAGCCAGCAGGGTCATCGGAACCAGACCCCGCTGGTAAACCCGGTGTCGCCCCAGCAGGTACAGAATCGGGAACCCGAGCACCAGCAACCCCAACTGACCCAGCTCGACGCCAATGTTGAAGCCGGCCAACGCCACCATCAGACCGGAGAGGCCACTGGTCAGATCGCCCAGCACACTGGCGAACCCGAACCCGTGCACCAGTCCGAAACCGAACGCCAGCTTCCAGGTTTTCCGGCCCAGCACCGGCCAGGCCACATTCAGTGCCGCCACCGCAATTGAAAGCGCAATCACGGTTTCCACCCAGGCAATTGGCAGGGTGACGATGTCCAGAGCTGCCAGGGCCAGCGTGACGGAATGGGCTACCGTGAAGGCGGTGACAATGCCGGCCAGCTCCAGCAGCCGGGCACGGAAATCCGCCCCCGAGCCATGGCCAGCCCGGCCTTCGCGGGTGCCAAGGCTCGCCGGTATCACCAGAACCAGCAGGAACAGGATGTGATCCAGGCCGATCAGTAAGTGCACAATACCCTCGTAGACGAAGGTGGTGAACACGCTGAAGCGGCTGCCGGCACCGGCGGGTGACAGGTCCAGTACTCGTGCTTCGGGGCTCAGGACGGCCAGCCGTGGCTCGTCGTCGGTGCCGAGGCTGACCAGCCCCCGGTGCAGGCCATCACGGTCGAACAGCAGGTTGTATTCCAGCGCCGTCGGCGGTTCGCCATCGGGGCAGTGAATGCGGTAGCGAGCTGCGGCGTAGGTGCCATCGCTGTGGCTGCTGATGCCCCACCTCTGCCCCGCCAGTGAGCAGTCCCCACTGTTGTTGGACAGGTTCAGGGAGGCCTCGACAACCCGGGTGATATCCGGCCGGGCCTGGCGCAGCTCCTGCCCGGACACCTGGCGATCACCGTTGCGATCCAGCGACACCAGCAGGGCCAGATCGCGCAGTGCCACATCCAGGCGAAGTTCCGTGGGCCCGGTGTTCAGATACAGAAAACTGTCACTGGCCTTGTGTGCCATGGCGGCACTGGCCATCAGCGCCATCGTAACCGCCACTAGCAGGAGGCCGATCGGTTTCAGGCCTGCCATTACCTGACCTCCGGGTAGCGGGCGTCCACCTGCCCATGACGGGTTAACCAGTCCACAACCCGCTGCAGCTGGTCGTTGTTGTTGGCCGCCAGGGCGGCCCTGAGTGCGAGCCGGGTATCCAGGGGCTCCCGCTGGCTTTGCCAGTTTTTCATGGCAAATTCGAGGGCGACTTCGGGGCGCTGTTCGACATCCAGCTGAAATCGGGCAAAATCCCGCTTGTGCAGCATCGCACCGCGCCACTGGGCTTCGGCGAACCGCTGTCGTAATTGCTGGTTCAGTGCGCTGGCTTCGGGGTGTGCCATGCGGTTCATGGCAATCGCCCGGATCACTGCCAGGGTGTCGACGGCGTCGTAGCCCCGGGTGAGAGCCAGTACGGTCTCAAGGTTGCCTTGTTCCAGATGCCAGTCTGCTAACTGAGCGCGGATATAGAGGTCATCCGGGTTGCCCGAGAGAACGTTCTGCCAGTGCGTCGGGGCGCTGCCGAGGCCTTCCTGGGCAGCGATATCGCCGAGGGTACCCTCGGCCCAGAGCCGGCTGGTCGGGTCGGTGGTGCCGGCCGTAGCGGCTTTGTTCACCTGACGCTTCAAGGCCCGGTAGGCCTGCTCCGCATTCCCGGTTCTGGCGGATACCAGCGCCTGGCAGCTTTCGGCAATCAAACCCGGATACGCAGATTGCAACGCCTGGCAATGGTGCCGGGCCTCTGCATACCGGCCCTGAACCAGTTCCAGGTTAGCCAGGGTGAGCCTGGCCTGGATCTGCTGGCGACGGTCGGGGGTGCCGGACAGGACCTGATCAAGATCTGCGCGGGCGCTGTCAAACTGATGCAGGCTTTGCCGGAGGGTGGCCCGCAAAACAAGAAGCCGGTTGGTCAGTTGGTCATTCGGCCATTGCCCGATAAGCGACTGGGCGTAGCCCAGATATCGGGGGTCACCGCTGGTTCGGGCCTGGGTAATCAGGGTTTGCAATGTGTCGGCAGTGCGCTCCGGGGTGGTCCGTTCCGGCAATGGGTCTGGTGCGGACGCCGGCAACTCGGCAAGCATCCGGTCATCCTGAAAGTCGGTGTTGATCGGCTCCGGGGCAGCCTGCAATTGCCAGGGCAGCATGAATGCCAGTGCGAGCGGACGCCAAAAAACCCTGCCCCGAAGGGCAGGGACAGAAGAGGCCGGCCCCGGACAACGGCGGGGCCGGCTCTGACTCCTCTTACTGAAGCAGGTCATCGAATGCCTGCGGGTTGTTCTGGTCATTGAAGCTCAGGTCAACGTTATTGACGCTTGCCGGAGCGGCGGTAGCGCTGGTGCGGTCGAACTGGGTTTTCACAAAGGCGGTGAAGTCCACCGCCGGATCGGGCTGACTGCCATTGTTGTTCGAGCCGTTGAAACAGCCGCCGAGCAGCAATGTCGCGGCACCGAGTGCCGTGATTTTTGCGATAGCAGACATGGCGGTTTGCTCCTAGTCGTTGGGTGAGCCGGCGATGGGGGTAGCCAGATACGGGAAGACCTCATAGTCCGCCGGCAAGGTGGCCGGATCTGCCGCCAGTTGAACTCCGTCGGTATACGCCAGGCTGCCATCCGGCGCGTCGGCGGGATCGGCCAGCACGCCCATGGCGACCCGAAGGGCAATATCGACGGTGTCGTCATAGGGCCGTCGGCCATTGGGGAAGCCGGCGTCATCGCCGCCGAGTACGCCCAGATCCGACTGACTATCCAACGGGGTCGGTGCCACCGCCGGGGTCATGCGCAGCATTTCCGATGCGGTCACACCTTCGGGCATGTTGACACCTGGAATGCCGGTCAGGAAAGCAGTCACCAGGTCATTGCGTGGAAAATTGTTGGGCGCGGTGACGCCGAACAGAATCTCCAGCAGTTCCGGCAAGGTCGGGTGAGTGACGTAGGTGGCAAACTGGCCGTCGTCCTTCGGCTCGCTGGCGTTAAACCGGTCCTTGTCTTTCAGGCCGATCACGACTTCATTGACCAGGGGCATGCCCAGACGGGACACCTGGGTGTAGGCGCCGCCTTCGACAGTGGCGCCCTTGCCGGTCGCCGTTGGCGCAGGGTTGATTATGCGGGCCTGGCGGACGCTGGCGGTGGTCCAGGCGCCGATCACCGGTTGACCATTGGAGTTCATGGCGGTGCCGGTCAGGCACTCGGTGGGCACTTCCAGGGCGAAGGAGGTGACGTTCTTGTCAGCCAGGTCGCCGGGGCCTTCGGCGTCGCGGGCCCCAACTGGGTTGGTGTTTACCAGATCGAAAATCTCACCCAGGTTCACCGCGAAGGCTTCCTTGCGCTGGCCGACAAACACCCGGCCATTGGTGCCGCAGCCCGGCAGGGCGATCTCGAAAACGTGCTGGCTGGCGTAGCTGGCATAGTCTCCGAACGACTTGATGCCGATGTTGTCCAGCGGCTTTTCAAAGGTTTCCATGCCGGTGTCGACATTCATCGCGGCCTGGGCTGTGCCGGTGCGACGGTCACCCTCAACCACGGTGACGGTGTAGTCCTGTTGCAGTTGGACATTGCCATCCACGGTGGCATCGCCGATATTTTTGAGCGGTACCGACACCATCTGCTGGTTGCCATCCGGGCCAACCGCCAACTGGATGTCATTCAGCGTGTCTTCAAACCGGAACTGGAAGGTCAGATCCTCGACCGCATCACCATCGTTGTCCACGTGGATTTCGTAGAGAGCGTCGTCGTCCAGATCGAAATAGTTCGGGCCACCGTAGGCGTCCTGCAGTGGCAGGTAGTTGGCGATCAGGGTCACGAAACCTTCACGGCCGGTCTCGTAACTGCGGAACATGTAAAAGTCGGTACCGTCGACTTTCGGCATTTCAGTGATAAAAGGCGCTTCCCGGTGACTGGAGGCGTGGCCCAGGCCGGCAGAGAGGCAGAAGCCGGCGACCGCAACTGCGAGGCCGGAGCGTTTCAGGATAGTATTCATTCCGTATTCCTCTTCTTATGTGGATGTTGCACAGGAGGTAACGGATGCCCGGACGCGAAAGATGCACTCGCAAACAAAAAAAATCATACTTCGGCTATGAGTGCATCCCCGGACGCTGACTCTTCGTAGTATTCGGTATGGGCATAAAACAGAACAACAGGAGAGGTTATGGCGTCCAGTGATGTGAGCCAGGATGATTTGATGCGTCTGTTATTGTCGGTCGCCCGGCAGGATCGGCAAGCGTTCCAGTTGCTCTATGGGCAGATCGCTGCGCGCATGTTTGGCCTGTGCCTGAAACTGGCGGGCCAGCGGGAACTGGCGGAGGAGGCGTTGCAGGAAACCTTCATCCAGATCTGGCACCACGCCGGCGAATATCACAGTGACCGGGGCACCCCTTTGGGCTGGATGATGACCATTGCCCGTTATCGGACCCTGGATCTGATGCGATCGAGAAAGGTCCGGCAAACCGCTGGCGACGAGCATCTGGAACAGGTGGAAGATCAGCGCGCCGGCCCCCTTGATCATTCCTTGCGCAATGCGGGGTCGGCCCGGTTGACGGGGTGCCTGGAGGAACTGAGCGACGTACAGCGGGACAGCATTCTGCTCTCCTATTACCGGGGATTGACCCACGATGAACTGGCCGAGATTCTGAGTTCGCCGATCGGAACCGTAAAGAGCTGGATCCGTCGGGGTCTGATGGCGTTGAAGAGGTGCCTTGAGCGATGAAAAAGACACCGGAACGAATCGAAGTACTGGCCGCCGAATACGTGCTGGGCTCTCTGAAGGGTCCTGCCCGCCGCCGGTTTGAGCGTTGGATGATGGAGTCGGGCCGGGTCCGGCAGGAAGTCTGGTTCTGGGAGGAGAAGTTGGGGCAACTATCCAATGAGGTGCAGCCGGAAACACCGCCACCCGCTGTCTGGACCGCCATTGAGCACAGGCTGTGGCCAGCGACCCGCTCATCGGATACCCGCCAGGAGCGGGGTTTGCGTTGGTTATGGCCGGGCTGGAGTCTGGCGGCAACGGCCGCTGCGGTGCTGTTTGCGGTTTTGCTGGTGCAGCAGCCGGCCCCGGGGCCCGGCGGCGCCCGACTGTCCGGGGCCATCGTGCAGGCCAATGTCAGTGATCCGCTCTGGCTGGTCAGCGAGTCGGGCACCGATAACCTGCTGAAACTGCGGTCCGTGGCTGCGCATGCCGCAGGCGTGGGCAAGGACTATGAGCTTTGGATTGTGCCGGAGAACGGGCAGCCCCTGTCACTGGGTGTGATCCCGGCTGGCGGCGTGCACCAGGTGACGCTGACCGACACGGCCCGCCAGGCACTGGCCAGCAGCCGGACCCTGGCGATCAGCCTGGAGCCCCGGGGCGGCTCGCCCACCGGGGCCCCGACCGGCCCGATCCTGCACGTCACCAAACTCTATGAGTTGTAGCGTCAACCCTGGTGACTGGCGATCAGGGTGAGGCACAGCTGGGCGTTCTGGATAAAGTGCCCGAACGCCCGCAGCTGTTGCTCAGAGGGTACGTAGT
>CBIHLH010000090.1:0-14256 GCA_966210405.1 uncultured Marinobacter sp. | reverse complement strand
TCGTTGGCGGCGCCGGCAAAGCTGCCTTTGCGGTCGATGGCATCGAGGACTTTGAGGGCGTCTATGGTGATGGCTGTGTGCATGTTCGAATTATCTGAAAGTGTTTGCCAGAAATGCTTGCTATCAGCCTAACAGCAGAGCCGTTAGCCTGTCCTCAGGTTCTTCAATACTCTTTGCCACGGAAGAACACGGAAGAACACGGAAAAATCAGTTTTTTCATTATTTTTCCGTATTTTCTGTGGATTCCGTGGCTAACACAAGGCATCTCTCATGGGCTTACTAGTTGACGGCAAATGGCATGACCAGTGGTACGACACGGGCAAGACTGGCGGTAAGTTTGAGCGCGAGGCCGCGCGATTCCGAAACTGGGTGACGGCGAATGGTTCGCCTGGGCCGGATGGTGAGGGTGGCTTCAGGGCCGAGTCCGGTCGCTATCATCTGTATGTGTCCATGGCATGCCCCTGGGCGCATCGAACGCTGATTTTCCGCAAGCTGAAGGGGCTGGAGAAGCATATTTCAGTGTCGGTGGTGCATCCGGATATGGTGGAGAATGGCTGGGAATTCCGGCCCGACAGTGAGCAGCACCGCGATCATCTGCATGGTTTTCGTTTCATGCACGAGGTTTATACCAGGGCCGCCCCTGAGTACTCCGGACGGGTGACAGTACCGACGTTGTGGGACAAGAAAAAGGAGACGATTGCGAGTAATGAATCCGCAGAGATTATCCGGATGTTCAACTCCGCATTTGATGATCTCGAAGGGGTTCGCAAGGACCTGGATTTCTATCCCGAGCGCCTGCAAACGGAGATCAATGAGGTGAATGCCCGGGTCTATGACACGGTTAACAACGGTGTCTACAAGGCGGGCTTTGCGACCGCGCAGGATACATACGAGGAAGCGTACAAGGCTCTGTTCGAATCGCTGGACTGGCTTGAGAATCGGTTGGCTGGCCAGCGCTATCTGGTGGGCGGCCAGTTAACGGAGGCGGACTGGCGGCTGTTTACCACGCTGATCCGGTTTGATGCCGTGTATTACAGTCATTTCAAATGCAACCGGCAGCGGATCAGCGATTTCCCGGCGCTGTCTGCCTACCTGCGGGATCTTTACCAGGTGCCGGGCGTGGCGGAAACAGTGGATATCGGGCAGATCAAGCGCCATTACTACGTGAGCCAGCGCACCATCAACCCGACGCAGATTGTGCCGGTCGGGCCGGAGCTGGACTTTGAATCGCCCCATGGCAGGGACGTTCTGGGGTGAGTGCTAACTGACCCGGGCAACCGCAAGCTCGGTCAGCAACACGAGCGCTTCCTTGTGGGCTGACTCAGAGAGGCTTTCGAGACACTCAGCCGCCAACGCGGCCTGTTCCCGAGCCTTCGCCATGGTGTATTCAATGGCACCAGAGCGTTCAACTATGTCCAGGATATGTGGCAGATCGTCCAGCCCGCCTTTACGAATGGCCTGGCGGATCAACTGACGCTCGTCCTCCGAGCCTTTGGCCATGGCGTGAATCAGGGGCAGGGTGGTTTTGCCCTCGGCCAGGTCGTCACCGACGTTCTTGCCCATGGCGTCGGCATCGCCTCGGTAGTCCAGGACATCGTCGACTAACTGGAACGCCAGACCCAGATGCTTGCCGTAGTCTTGCAGGCTCCTCTCCTGGTCGCCACTGGCTCCGGCGAGCAGGGCCCCGGTATGGGAAGCCGCCTCAAACAGCATGGCGGTTTTGTTGTGGATGACCGTCATATATCGGTCTTCGGTCAAATCCGGGTTCTTTATGTTCATCAGCTGCATGACTTCGCCTTCGGCGATCACCGCCGTGGCGTGGGACAAAACTTCCATGATCGGCAGGCTTTTCAATTCCACCATCATCTCGAAGGCCCGGGCGTAGAGGAAATCACCTACCAGCACACTCGGGGCATTGCCCCAGCGCGCATTGGCCGTGCGCCGGCCCCGCCGCATGTCCGAGGTGTCCACCACATCGTCGTGGAGCAGGGTGGCGGTGTGGAGGAATTCGATAACGGCCGCCAGTTTCAGGTGGTCGTTGTCGCGGTAGCCCACCGCCTGGCTGGAAAGCAGAACCAGTAGTGGTCTCAGTCGCTTACCGCCGCTCTCGATGATGTACTGGGCAATTTTCTCCACCAGGGGAACGTCTGAAGAAAGCCGCTGGATGATCAGATCGTTAACGCGGCTGAAGTCGTCTGCCACGGTGTCGTAAATGCGCTCGGCTGTCATGCGGCTCGTTGATCCCTTGCTGATGGCTCGTTAATACGGTTGTTGAGAATTCGGGCAGGTCGCGGCAATGCTAGGTATTGGCGTCCGGGGTGTCAACTTGGCTTGTGTTGCGGGGCGTCTTTTCGTACAATCACGCGCCCAACTCATCCCAACCTGCGCTCCCTGCTATAGGGTCGCCAGAGCGCTTCCCTTAGAACCAGGTGGATAAGAGCAGGGATGGGTCAATCGTGGAGAACGAGTAAATGTACGCAGTTATTGTAAGCGGTGGTAAGCAACACCGTGTAAAAGAAGGCGAAACCCTGAAGCTGGAAAAGCTGGAAGTGGAAACCGGTGGTAACGTTGAGTTTGATCGCGTTCTGCTGATCGCCGATGGTGACAAGGTTCAGGTAGGTGCGCCGGTTGTTGATGGTGCCAAAGTGACTGCGGAAGTGGTTAGCCACGGTCGTCACGATAAGGTTCAGATCATCAAGTTCCGTCGTCGTAAGCATTCCATGAAGCGTCAGGGCCACCGTCAGTGGTTTACTGAGGTCAAGATCACGGGTATCAAGGGCTGAAGCTCTTCGAATGACCCCTTAGAGAAGGAGGCTGGTAATGGCTCATAAAAAAGCAGCAGGTAGTACCCGTAACGGTCGCGATTCCGAGTCGAAACGACTTGGTGTGAAGCGCTTTGGCGGTGAGACTGTGTCTGCAGGCAGTATCATCATTCGTCAGCGTGGCACCCGTTTCCACGCTGGTAGCAACGTTGGCATTGGCAAGGATCACACCCTGTTTGCGAAAGCAGACGGCCAGGTGAAGTTCGAAGTCAAAGGCCCACAGAGCCGCAAGTTCGTGAGTATCGTTCCGGCTGCGTAAGCAGCGGCGATCCGGTTCTGTTGAACCTTGGGTGGCGCTGATATCCTGATAGTATCGGGTATCAGTTGTTGTCCGGAGCCCCGCAAAGCTTCCTTGAGGCTGCGGGGCTTTTTAGTTTATGCGCAAGGCGCAAAGGGTTGATTCATGAAATTCGTAGACGAAGCCACCATCATTGTGGAAGCGGGCAAGGGCGGTCACGGTTGCCTGAGCTTCCGGCGTGAAAAATACGTTCCCAAGGGTGGCCCGGACGGTGGCGACGGGGGCGATGGTGGTTCCGTGTATCTGGAAGCGGATGAATCGCTCAATACGCTGATTGACTACCGGTTCCAGCGTAAGCACAAGGCCCAGAATGGTGAGCCGGGCTCCGGCCGCAACTGCACGGGCACCAAGGGTGAGGACCTGGTTCTGCCGGTTCCGGTAGGTACCACGGTTGTGGATATGGACACCCATGAGGTGCTCGGAGACCTGACGCACGCCGGGCAGCGCCTTAAGGTTGCCCAGTGCGGTTTCCATGGCCTTGGCAACACGCGTTTCAAGTCGTCGGTTAACCGTGCGCCCCGGCAGACCACCAAAGGCTCGGAAGGAGAGTTGCGTAATCTTCGGCTGGAGCTGAAGGTGTTGGCCGATGTCGGACTGCTGGGCATGCCCAACGCTGGCAAATCCACGTTTATCCGATCCGTATCGGCGGCCCGTCCGAAGGTGGCGGATTACCCCTTTACCACGCTGGTGCCCAACCTCGGAGTGGTCAGCGTGCAGGCGCATCAGAGTTTTGTGATTGCCGATATCCCGGGGCTGATCGAGGGAGCCGCTGAAGGTGCCGGGCTCGGTATCCGGTTCCTCAAACATCTGGTCCGCACCCGACTTTTGCTGCATCTTGTGGACGTGGCGCCCTACGATGGGTCTTCGCCAGCGGATGCAGTCCGGGCCATTGCGCATGAGCTTGAGAAATTCAGCGAGACTCTCGCCGGTCGGCCCAGGTGGCTGGTGCTGAACAAGGTGGACATGGTCGCCGAGGAGGACCGTGATGCCCATTGCCAGGCCATTGTCGACGAGCTTGGTTGGGACGGGCCGGTATTCCGGATTTCCGCGCTCAGTGGTGAGGGTACCAAGCCCCTGGCTCAGGCGGTCATGCGCTGGATCGAAGAGCAGGCCGAAGCCGAGGCCCAGAACCCCGAGGTGGCGGAGCGTGAAGCCCTGCGCCGCCGGCAGATGGATGATGAGGCTCGGGCCCGTATCGAGGTCGAGCGCCAGGCCCGCCGCGCTGCGCGCGAGGAAGACGACGATGACGACGACTTCGACGATGATGACTATGATGTCGAAGTGGTGTACGCGCCCGAATAACGCAGGATTAACGTTAGAGAGACTGTGCACGCACCATGACTGAACGCCTACAGCTGCGCCAGGCTCGCCGCCTGGTTATCAAGATCGGAAGCGCCCTGCTGACTAATGATGGCCGGGGGCTGGATGTGGCTGCTCTGGGTTTGTGGGTGGATCAGATCGCGGCCCTGATCGAGGACGGCGTGGAGGTGGTTGTGGTGTCCTCCGGCTCCGTAGCCGAGGGGATGAGTCGCCTTGGCTGGACGGTCAGGCCGGAGCAGTTGCATGAGTTGCAGGCCGCTGCCGCCGTCGGCCAGATGGGGTTGGTACAAACCTGGGAAGCGCAGTTCAAGCGACACAGTATCCACACCGCCCAGATCCTGCTGACTCATGACGATCTCTCGGATCGCAAGAGATACCTCAATGGCCGCAGCACACTTCGGGCGTTACTGGATTTTGGTGTAGTGCCGATCGTTAATGAAAACGATACCGTGGTGACGGATGAAATCCGGTTTGGTGACAATGACACTCTCGGGGCACTGGTGGCGAACCTGATTGAGGCAGATGGCCTGATTATCCTGACCGATCAGTTGGGTCTGTTTGACAGGGATCCTCGCAAACACACGGACGCCCGGTTGGTTACCGAGCGCAAGGCGGGCGATCATGAGTTGGATGCCATGGCCGGTGGCGGTGCCGGCGCCCTCGGCCGGGGCGGGATGCAGACCAAGGTGCGTGCGGCGCGTCTGGCGGCTCGCTCCGGCGCGTTTACGGTTATCGTGGGTGGTCGCATTGAGGGAGTGCTGGCGAAGCTTCGGCAGGGGGCGGTTTTAGGAACATTGCTTTTACCTGAGCAGGGCCGTATTGCTGCCCGGAAGCAGTGGCTGGCCAGTCATCTGCAAACCCGTGGCAAGCTGACGCTGGACGACGGTGCGGTCAAGGTTCTGTGTCTTGGCGGGCGCAGCCTGTTGCCTGTCGGGGTCAAGGGTGTTGCTGGCCAGTTTCGGCGGGGCGAGATGGTGTCGTGCGTGGACCCGCAAGGCAGGGAGATTGCCCGGGGGCTGGTGAATTACGATGCGGATGAGGCCAGGGCGATTGCCGGGCGTTCCAGCAGCCGGATTGTGGACGTGCTTGGTTATATTTCCGATGAAGAGATGATTCACCGGGACAACATGGTTATCGTCTGATTGCCAGGCACAAAAAAACCGGCTCGGAAGCCGGTTTTTTTGTGTTCTGGGAGCGGGGTGTTTACGCGCTCTTCAGAGACTTGATGCGGGCGCTCAGGCGGCTCTTGCTGCGAGCGACCTTGTTCTTTGCGAAAACGCCCTTGTTGACCATGCTGTCCAGAATCGGCTGAGCCTGCTGGAATGCGGCCTGGGCTTCTTCGTAGTTGCCGGCTTCAATTTTGGCATGAACTTTTTTCACGTAGGTGCGAGCCATGGAACGCAGGCTGGCGTTGTGCTTGCGGTTTTTCTCGTTCTGACGTGCGCGCTTCTTGGCTTGTGGGGAATTTGCCACCGTAAAACTCCTGAAAAGTACTTAAATTCGTTGCTGAATGAGCTCTATTGAATTCTTGACGAATTCTCACATCGCGGGCGCGCCAAAACCAGCGCGTCGAAATAATTGACGCGGAACTATGCCGCTCAAACCTGAAAATGTCAAGACTAAAACCCATTTCATCCCCCGGCAGCAAAGGCCTGTGATAAACTCGCCGCTCACCGGATGCGGGCTGGGAAGAATAGCAGGTATTTCCCGAAATGCCCGCCCTGAAAGTGCCCTTTTGCCTGGCCCGAGCGTTCATGTCACCGGATCCTGAAACGACACCTGATAACAAACCACTCCCTGCCTCCCCCGGGTTGTTGCGTTCGTCCGGATTGGTGGGGGCGATGACCATGCTGTCCCGTGTGCTGGGGCTGGTGCGGGATATGGTGATTGCGCGGTATTTCGGGGCCGGAGCCGGCGCCGACGCTTTTTTTGTCGCCTTCAAAATTCCCAATTTCCTGCGTCGGTTGTTTGCCGAAGGCGCTTTCTCGCAGGCCTTCGTGCCGGTATTGTCGTCCTATCGGGCAGGACAGTCCGTATCCGACGTCAAGCGACTGGTCAATGCGGTTGCAGGTTCGCTGGGGATGGTACTGCTTGCAGTCACTCTGGTGGCCATGCTGGGCTCGCCGGTGCTGACCACTGTTTTTGCCCCCGGCTTTCTGGATGATGAGGTAAAGTTTGCGCTTACCAGCGACATGCTGCGCATTACCTTTCCTTATCTGTTGCTGATTTCACTCACCGCGTTTGCCGGCGGAATCCTCAACAGTTACGACCGCTTTGCCGTGCCCGCTTTTACGCCGGTGCTGTTGAATCTGGCGATGATCGCCGCCGCCATCTGGCTCGCCCCGCTTATGGAAGAGCCGGTGATGGCCCTGGCCTGGGGTGTTCTGATTGCCGGCGCCCTGCAACTCTTCTTTCAACTGCCCTTTCTTATGCGGCTCGGGCTGTTGCCTCGGCCGAAGGTGGATTACCGGCATGAGGGGGTCAGCCGCATTCTGAAGCTGATGCTGCCGGCGCTGTTCGGGGTGTCGGTCAGCCAGATTAACCTGTTGCTGGATACTGTGCTGGCGTCGTTTCTGCAGACCGGCAGTGTGTCCTGGCTGTATTACTCTGACCGGCTGTCGGAGTTGCCCCTGGGTGTGTTTGGCATCGCCATCGCGACGGTAATTCTGCCCAGCCTGTCCCGCAAGCACGCCTCGGCCTCCGTCGACCGGTTCGCGGCGACCCTGGACTGGGCCGTTCGTGCGGTGTTGCTCATTGGTGTTCCGGCAGCCCTGGCGCTCGGTTTGTTGGCGGAACCGCTGATTGCCACGCTGTTTGGCTATGGCGAGGTAACGGACCGGGATGTCATCATGTCGGCCCAGAGCCTGCGGGCCTACTCGGCGGGGCTGTTGGCCTTTATGTTGATCAAGGTACTGGCGCCGGGATTTTTTGCCCGGGAGGACATCCGGACCCCGGTCCGGATTGGGGTCATAGCCATGGTGGCGAACATGGTGTTTAACCTGATTCTGGTGTTTCCGCTGGCCCACGCCGGCCTCGCGCTGGCGACCTCCCTTTCAGCCTGGCTCAACGGCTTTCTGTTGTGGCGGGGGTTGCGCAGGAAGGGGGCGTGGCAAAGCCAGCCGGGCTGGCCACGGTTCCTTGCCCAGCTGGTATTCGCCAACGCTTTACTGGCGGGTGTTATTCTCTGGCTCCGGGCGCCGGTCGGAGAGTGGCTGGTGATGACGGGCTACCAGCGGGCGACCGATATGTCGGTGTTGGTGGGCTCCGGGGTTGTGGTCTACTTTCTGGCGCTGGCCCTGGCTGGCGTCCGGGTAAGACATTTCCGGCACAGGTAGGGTATAATCGCGCGTTTTCTCATCAGCTGGCAATTGAAGGTTCGCATTGCATGCGTCTGATCCGGGGTCTGACCAACCTGAAAATGCTGTCACAGCGGATTGATTCGCCGCTTGCGCGCGGCTGCGTTGCCACGATTGGTAACTTTGATGGCGTGCATCTTGGCCACAAAACCATTATCGACCAGGTGGCGGACAAGGCCCGCTCAATGGGCGTTCCGTCGGTGGTGATGATTTTCGAGCCCCAGCCCCGGGAGTTTTTCCAGGGAGCGGAGGCACCGCCGAGGCTGATGGGCTTTCGCCAGAAGTGCGAAGCCCTGTTGGCGGCGGGCATCGATATGGTGCTGTGTCTGAGGTTCAATGATGCCTTTCGACAGTACACGGCTCGAGGGTTTATTGAGGATGTTCTGATCGACGGCCTGGCGGTACGTCATCTGGTGGTCGGCGACGATTTCCGGTTTGGATGTGATCGCGCTGGCGACTTCTCCCTGCTTGAAACCGTGGGGGCTGGGTCCGGGTTTTCCGTGGAGAACACCCTGACCGTAACCGTTGACGGTGAACGAGTAAGCAGCACCCGGGTACGTCATCGGTTGATGGCAAATGAACTGGCGCGCGCCGAGGCGCTGCTCGGGCACCCTTACCGCATCCGTGGGCGAGTGGTCTACGGTCGCCAGTTGGGGCGTGAGATCGGTTCGCCGACGGCCAACATCCTGTTGCGCCAGATGCCGGCTCTGCGCGGGGTGTACGTGGTCGGCGCCAGGCTTGAGGGTGGGGCGGTTCTCGACGGCGTGGCCAACATTGGTCTGCGCCCGACGGTGGACGGCCGGCAACCCTCCCTGGAAGTGCACCTGTTTGACTTTGCTGGCACACTTTATGGCCAGCGCATTGACGTTGAGTTCCGGCACTGGCTTCGGGACGAAGTAAAATTTGATTCGGTGAATGAGCTCAAGGCCCAGATCGGCCGTGATTTCGATGACGCCAGGCAGTGGATCGCCGCACAGGGTTCCGTCCGAACCACGCATTGAATTACTTACCTTTGGCCTCCATTCATTGAAAGACTGACCAACACTGACCTTAATAGAGTGCGCACACAAACCATGAGCGACTACAAGCACACCCTGAATCTGCCGGAAACCGCTTTCCCCATGCGCGGTAACCTGGCCAAGCGCGAGCCGGACATGCTCAAGCGCTGGCAGGATCTCGATGTCTACGGCAACCTGCGCAAGCAGCGTGAGGGGCGGGACAAGTTCATTCTTCACGATGGCCCCCCCTACGCTAACGGCAGCATTCATATCGGTCATGCGGTCAACAAGATTCTCAAGGATATGATCGTCAAGTCCCGCAGTTTCATGGGTTACGATGCGCCCTATGTGCCGGGCTGGGACTGCCATGGCCTGCCTATCGAGCACAAGGTAGAGCAGGAGATTGGCAAGGCCGGCGTGAAGGTGGACTACAAGACCTTCCGCCAGGCTTGTCGGGATTATGCGACCAAGCAGATTGCCGGTCAGAAGGAAGATTTCATTCGCCTTGGCGTGATGGGTGAGTGGGACAAGCCCTATCTCACGATGGATCCCAAGGTGGAAGCGGGTATCGTGCGCGCCCTGGGCAAGATCGTTGCCAAAGGCCATCTGGTTCGTGGTTACAAACCGGTTTACTGGAGTGTGGTAGGTCAGTCCGCACTGGCAGAAGCTGAGGTTGAGTATCAGGATAAAACCTCTACCCAGATTGATGTCCGGTTCACCGCCGTTGACCAGACAAAAGCGCTCTCGCTCTTTGGTACGGATAAGGGCGAAGGGGATGTGTCTGTTGTTATCTGGACCACCACCCCCTGGACCATCCCGGCCAATCAGGCGGTGTCCCTGAATGCCGAACTGGCGTATGCGCTGGTCCAGACCGACGTGGGGCAGGGGCCTGAGCGGATGATCCTGGCCGCCGACATGGTGGAAGGCATCATGACCCGCTGGCAGGTGGAAGACTACGACGTGTTGGCTACCTGTTCAGGTGCCGCACTGGAGCATCTGGTTCTTCATCATCCGATCTACGACAAGCAGGTGCCGGTTATCCTCGGAGACCACGTATCCACAGACGCCGGTACCGGTGCCGTCCATACCGCGCCGGATCATGGTGTGGAGGACTTTGAAGTAGGCAAGGCCTACAGCATCGGCACCATCAACCTGGTCCAGGCCGACGGCACATACACCTCGGCGGCCGGTGAACTGGCTGGTGTGCACGTTTACAAGGCCGATGAGCCTGTGTGCGGCGCACTTGAGCGTGAGGGCAAGCTCGTGCGTTCCGAGAAGTTCCGTCACAGTTACCCGCACTGCTGGCGCACCAAAACCCCGCTGATCTACCGGGCGACGCCCCAGTGGTTTATCAGCATGGACAAGGAAAACCTGCGTGCAGACGCTCTGGAAGCCATCAAGGGGGTTCGCTGGGTGCCTGCCTGGGGCAAGAATCGCATCGAAGCCATGTTCAACCAGTCTCCGGACTGGTGTATCTCCCGCCAGCGGACGTGGGGCGTGCCCATCACCCTGTTTATCCACAAGGAAACCCAGGAGCTGCACCCGGATACCCAGAACCTGATCGAAAAGGTGGCTGAACAGATTGAAAAAGGCGGAATCGATGCATGGTACGAACTGGACACATCTGCGCTCCTGGGCAGCGACGCCGAGCACTATGACAAAGTCATGGACACTCTGGATGTCTGGTTTGACTCCGGTGTGACTCACGAATCGGTCCTGCGGGTTCGCGAGGAGCTCGGCCAGTTCCCGGCGGATATGTACCTGGAAGGCTCCGATCAGCACCGTGGCTGGTTCCAGTCGTCCCTGAAAACCTCCGTCGCCATGAACGGCGTGGCGCCATACAGGCAGGTTCTGACTCACGGCTTTACCGTCGATGGCAAGGGCCACAAGATGTCCAAGTCTCTGGGTAACGTGATCGCGCCCCAGGAGGTCATGAACGAGCTGGGCGCCGACATTCTGCGGCTGTGGGTGGCGGCGACCGACTACAGCGGCGAAATGACCGTTTCCAAGGATATCCTGCGCCAGACCGCCGATGGCTACCGGCGGATCCGGAATACCTCCCGCTTTCTGCTGAGTAACCTGACGGGGTTTGATCCGGAGCAGCACATGGTGGCACCGGACGACATGATCGCTCTGGACCGCTGGATGGTGGATCGCGCCCTGCAGTTGCAGGAGGAGCTTCATGAGGATTATGGCAACTACGCCTTCCTGAGGATCTACCAGAAGGTCTACAACTTCTGCGAAGCGACCCTGGGTGGCTTCTACCTGGATATCATCAAGGATCGGCAGTACACCACCCCAGCTGACAGTCTGGCCCGCCGCTCCTGCCAGACGGCCCTGTATCACGTGGCCGAGGCACTGGTGCGCTGGATCGCGCCAATCCTCAGCTTCACCGCTGATGAAATCTGGCAGCACCTGCCTGGCGAGCGTGGCGATACCGTGTTCTACGAAACCTGGTACGAAGGCCTGACCGCACTCCCGGAGAGTGCCGAGCTGGGCCGCGACTACTGGCGCGAGATCTACAGCGTCAAGGAAGCCGTTAATAAGTGCCTGGAAGAAGCCCGTGCCCGGGGCGAGATCAAGGGATCCCTGAGTGCGGAAGTGACCCTTTACTGCGAGGGGGATCTGGCAGCGGACCTGAAACACCTTGGTGAAGAGCTGCGTTTCGTGCTGATCACTTCTGAGGCCACCGTGAAGCCGGTGTCCGAAGCCGGCGATGCCGAGATGACCTCCCACGAAGGTCTTCGGGTGAAGGTGACACCGGCGGCCCACACCAAGTGCGAGCGTTGCTGGCACCACCGGGAGGATGTCGGCCGTAACGCCAAATACGAGGACCTCTGTGGCCGTTGCGTGACCAATGTGGAAGGGCCCGGTGAAGCCCGTGCCTACGCCTGATGGACGCCGCAATGACTGAACTGAGCAGAGGGAGCAAGCTCAAGTGGCTGTGGCTGGCCGTGCTGGTGATTATTCTGGATCTCGGCACCAAAGCCATGGCCACGGCTATGTTGACCTACGGGGATCCGGTGCCGGTGGTACCGATGTTCAACCTCACGCTACTCCACAATACCGGAGCCGCGTTCAGTTTCCTGGCGGGCGCTGCGGGCTGGCAACGCTGGTTTTTTGTGGCCCTGGCGTTGGTGGTCAGTGTTGTCCTGGTCTACTGGCTGAAAAACCTGCAACGCCGTGAAACCTGGACCGCCGTTGCCATCGTGCTGATCCTCGGCGGCGCTCTGGGTAATGTTTATGACCGGGTGGTGCATGGCTACGTGGTCGACTTCCTGCACTTCTACTGGCGGGACTGGCACTTTCCAGCCTTTAATCTGGCCGACACCGCGATCACCATCGGTGCCGCCATGATGATTCTTGATATGTTCCGCAAACCCGCCAATTCCGGCGGGGATGCCGAAAGGAGTGACTGACTCTTATGAACGAACTGCCTGTCGACAAGGGTACCCGGGTCAAACTGCATTTCGCCCTGAAATTTCCGGACGGTGAAGTCATTGATTCCACCTTTGAGAAAGAGCCGGCTTCACTGGAAATCGGCGACGACAACCTGCCGGAGAATTTTGAGGCCTATCTGATGGGCATGAAGGCAGGTGATCGGGAAAGTTACCAGGTGCCGCCGGAGAAAGCCTTCGGCCAGCACAATCCCAACAACGTGCAGACCTTCAAGCGCCATGAATTCAGCGCCGATATGGTGCTGGAGCCCGGAGTGATGATTTCCTTCGCCGATGCCCGCCAGAGCGAACTGCCCGGTGTGGTCAGCCGGGTCGAAGGCGATGAAGTGGAGGTGGATTTCAATCACCCCCTGGCAGGGCGTACACTGACGTTTGAAGTGGAAATCATTGATGTAGAGCCAGCCGGGGCGACGCATTAAGGACGATCCTCCCCGTAGCCTGTGGGCGTCCTGTACCAAGGGCAGGCACAAAATTCCAAGTTCGAGAGCAAGGTTATGCAGATCAGACTGGCAAATCCCCGTGGCTTCTGTGCCGGCGTCGACCGCGCCATTGAGATTGTAAACCGGGCGCTGGATGTGTTTGGTGCACCGATCTACGTTCGCCACGAAGTGGTCCATAACAAGTTTGTAGTAGATAACCTTCGCAATCGAGGCGCCATCTTTGTCGACGAACTGGATGAAGTGCCGGATGACAAACTGGTGATTTTCAGCGCTCACGGCGTTTCCCAGGCGGTGCAGAACGAAGCCGCCCGCCGTGGCCTGAAAGTCTTCGACGCCACCTGCCCGCTGGTCACCAAGGTCCACCTGGAAGTCATGCGCTACAGCCGAGACGGCCGCGAATGTATCCTGATTGGTCACCACGGCCACCCGGAAGTGGAGGGCACCATGGGGCAGTATGACCACAGCAACGGTGGCGATATCTACCTCGTGGAAAACGAGGAAGACGTGACAAAGCTGGGAGTGAAAGATCCCGGAAAACTTTCCTACGTGACCCAGACTACCCTGTCCATGGACGACACCGCCCGGGTCATCGACGCCCTGCGCGCCAAATTCCCTGACATCCAGGGCCCCCGCAAGGACGACATCTGCTACGCCACTCAGAATCGCCAGGATGCCGTTAAGCAACTGGCCGGCGACTGTGACCTGATGCTGGTGGTTGGCTCGCCAAACAGC
This sequence comes from uncultured Marinobacter sp., assembly GCA_966210405.1. Lineage (GTDB taxonomy): Bacteria > Pseudomonadota > Gammaproteobacteria > Pseudomonadales > Oleiphilaceae > Marinobacter. The sequence continues at coordinate 832 of CBIHLH010000090.1, read as the reverse complement.
TCCAACTCCAACCGCCTGCGGGAGCTGGCAGAGCGGATGGGGACGCCGGCCTACCTGATTGATGAAGCCTCTCAGGTTGATCCGAAATGGCTGGAAGGCAAAGTTTCGGTCGGTGTCACCGCCGGCGCCTCCGCCCCGGAAGTGCTGGTGAATGATGTGATTGCCCGGCTTCGGGAACTCGGTGGCGAAATGCCGGAGGAAGTTGCGGGGCGTGAGGAGAATATCGTGTTTTCCATGCCGAAGGAATTGCGGATTGAGGTTGTGGAAGTTGAGTAAGACAAACGCAAAAAAAGTGTAATTTTATTTCGGACATCATGCGCCATGATTAAGGCGATCTCTTGTGAGTGAGTTCGCAGAATGCCCCTTCTCTTTTACCGCTCATCTTTAATTTCGTTCCGCTCATCGAAGTTTGGTGGTACCAATCGGGCTCATGTCGTTAATATCGACTGAAATATCGATAATTGTGGATGAGCATCCGTGATACGAGACGACAGAGGATTCACACTCATTGAGTTAATGATTGTCATTGCTTTGATAGCAGTGATTGCAGGGTTTGCTGTGCCCCAGTTTGGACGCATCATTGACAATAACAGAGTGGTTTCAACCACGAACTCCATGGTGGGCTTGCTGAGTTTCTCACGCAGTGAAGCGATCAGAAGAGGTGCGCGTATTACCGCGTCGGCCCAGAACGACTCCATGTCAGCAACTCTTACTGCCGATAACTCGCTAGTTCGGCAGATAGAACCAGCAGCTGGAAGCATAGATATTACGAATGGAGCGGTCACATTCCGTGCCAACGGACTGACTACTTCGACTGCCAACGTAACGTTCA
>CBIHLH010000089.1:0-14258 GCA_966210405.1 uncultured Marinobacter sp. | reverse complement strand
GCTCCGCACCGTGTTGGGAAGTCGCCCCCAACACTGCCCCATAGCGCAGAGAAGGCCTCTTCAAGATTAAATATTACGATGACAGTGACATTTTACGATTGAGCAGAGTTATTCGGGCGATATTATCGCGTTCGGATTGAGCCGGGCAGGTGCCCCGATTCAGGAGTGTGCGGAGCCAGGGATGGCGGAGCCCAAGTCGCACACGGATGTCTTGAGACGTCTCCTGAACCGGGGCACCTGCCCGGCTCACAGCATCGATTTATCAGGCTACCCGACTAGCCTCCCAATCTCAGACTTTGTCATAAAGCTTACTCCCCGATGCCACAAACTCCCGGGATTTCTCCTTCATGCCGGCATCCACAGCCGCCACCTCATCAAGGCCGTGCTCCTTCGCATAATCCCGTACTTCCTGCGAGATTTTCATGGAGCAGAACTTCGGGCCGCACATGGAGCAGAAATGCGCCACCTTGGCCGATTCCTTGGGCAGGGTTTCGTCGTGGTAGGCGCGGGCGGTGTCCGGGTCCAGGCCGAGGTTGAACTGGTCTTCCCAGCGGAACTCGAAACGGGCCTTGGACAGTGCGTTGTCCCGAACCTGTGCACCCGGGTGGCCCTTGGCCAGATCGGCGGCGTGGGCGGCGATCTTGTAAGTGATGATGCCGGTTTTTACATCGTCCTTGTTGGGCAGGCCCAGGTGCTCCTTGGGTGTGACATAGCAGAGCATGGCACAACCGTACCAGCCAATCATCGCGGCACCGATGCCGGAGGTGATGTGGTCGTAGCCGGGTGCGATGTCGGTGATCAGCGGGCCAAGGGTGTAGAACGGAGCCTCGTCGCAGCATTCCAGTTGCTTGTCCATGTTTTCCTTGATCAGTTGCATAGGTACGTGGCCCGGGCCTTCGATCATGCACTGAACATCGTGCTTCCAGGCGATTTTGGTGAGTTCACCCAGGGTTTCCAGCTCGCCGAACTGGGCTTCGTCATTGGCATCGGCAATGGAGCCGGGGCGCAAACCGTCACCAAGGCTGAAGGAGACATCATAGGCCTTCATGATCTCGCAGATGTCCTCGAAGTGCTCGTACAGGAAGCTTTCCCTGTGGTGGGCCAGACACCACTTGGCCATGATTGAACCGCCCCGGGAGACGATGCCGGTGGTCCGTTTGGCGGTCAGCGGCACATGATGAAGGCGCACGCCGGCATGAATGGTAAAGTAATCCACCCCCTGTTCCGCCTGCTCGATCAGGGTGTCCCGGAAGATGTCCCAGGTCAGGTCCTCGGCCGCGCCGCCGACTTTTTCCAGGGCTTGGTAGATGGGCACGGTGCCGATGGGTACCGGGGAATTCCGGATGATCCACTCGCGGGTTTCGTGGATATTCTTGCCGGTGGACAAATCCATAATGGTATCGGCGCCCCAGCGAATCCCCCAGGTCAGCTTCTCAACCTCTTCCTCGATGGACGAGCTGACCGCCGAATTGCCGATATTGCCATTGATCTTCACCAGGAAGTTGCGACCGATGATCATCGGTTCGGACTCCGGATGGTTGATGTTGGCCGGAATGATGGCACGACCCCGCGCGACTTCATCGCGGACAAACTCCGGCGTGATCTCTGCCGGCAGGCTGGCCCCGAAGGACTGGCCGGGGTGCTGATCCTCCAGCAGCCCCTGCTCCCGGGCCTCCTGCAGTTTCAGGTTCTCACGGATCGCGATGTATTCCATTTCCGGGGTGATCACGCCCTGGCGTGCGTAGTGCATCTGGGAGACATTCTTGCCTGGCCGGGCTCGCAGTGGGGTTCGCTCATCCATGAACCGGAGCGGGTCCAGCTGCGGGTCTTTCATGCGGCGGCGTGTGAACTCCGAGGTATAGCCGGGTAACGGCTCCACGTCACCACGCTCGGTAATCCATTGGGCGCGAATCGGCTCCAGGCCCTTGCGCAGGTCAATCGCGGCGTCCGGATCGGTGTAAGGTCCGGAGGTGTCATACACCCTGACCGGGGCGTTCTTTTCACCGCCCATGTCGGTCGGGGTGTCCTGCACGGTAATTTCCCGCATAGGCACACGCAGATCGGGTCGGCTACCCTGCACGTAGATTTTCCGCGAACTTGGTAATGGTTTTATGGCGGCGGCATCAACCCGGGCTGAATCGCTCAGGTAGGTTGGTAAGTCTGTCATCATTCGCTCCCAAAACATTGATAGGGTTTTCGGGTCGCGTATGACGGAGCCTGGGACGGGCTTCCCTGAACGGGAAAGCGGGCCTTTCAGCTATCTGGTCTTAATCCCTACGCCGGTATTATCCGGATCAGGTCGCGGGTTCTGCGATGCAATCTCAGCCGGCTGTCCCTGTGTTATACAGAAGACAGACCAGCACCCCGTCAAGACGCGAATCTGTAATGCATGGCACAAAAAATGAGTGCCGTTTGCAAGTGTAGAGCCGACGGCATTTATTGTCCATAATGGCGAGCCAGGACCCTCCGGCTCCATCCCGGCATCTGTATTCAGGAGACACAATGAAGAAACAACTGCTTTCCGGACTGATTGGCCTCTTGGTGGCCCAGCCTGCCTTTTCCACGGATCTGGTTGAGACCTATGAGAAAGCGATTTCCTACGATTCCGGCATTGCCGCTGCCCAGGCCCGGTTCAAGGCCCAAATGGCCGCCAGCGATGTCAGCCAGAGCGCGTTGCTGCCCCAGATCAATGCCTTCGGAGAGGGTAATCACGTTGACATCGACGGGCCCAACCAGGAAAACAGCTACCGCGAACTGAACTATGGCGTGCGGCTCTCTCAACCTCTGTTCCAGGCCGACGCCTGGTACCGCTACGACGCCAGTCAGTTTCAGACCGACGCCGCCCGGGCAGACTACAATCTCGCGCAGCAGCAGTTGATTCTGGATGTGGCGACAGCCTACTTTAACGTGTTGCGTGCCAAGGATACGGTCACCACTGCCCTGGCCACCGAAGCCGCCATTGAACGCCAGTACGAGCAGGCCCAGGAGCGATTCGATGTAGGCCTGATTGCCATCACCGAAGTGTATGAAGCCCGGGCCAGTTACGACGACAGCAAAAGCCAGCGCATCGCCGCGGAAAACCAGCTCAACATTGCCCGGGAGCAACTGGCAAGGCTGACGGGCGAATACGCGGAGGATCTCGAGAACCTGCGCCAGAACTTCCCGCTGGCGAGGCCCGAGCCCATGAACCCGGCCGTCTGGGAAACCACCGCCCTGGAGCAGAACTGGTCGATCCAGTCCGCCCTCTACCAGCTCAATGCCAGTGAGGCCAACCTGAAGGAAGCCAAGGCGGGCCACTACCCCACCCTGGATCTGGTCGCCTCCTATGGCAAGTCAAAGATTGATGGTATTGAAGACCCATCCGCTCTCCAGACCCAGCGGGACGGAACAACCACTCAGGGCGTAATCGGCCTGAGCCTCAATGTTCCACTGTATTCTGGTGGCGGCACCCAGGCCGGCGTCCGCCAGCAGCGTTCGCTGGTGACCGTGGCGGAACAGACTCTGAAAACCGTGCGACGGGACGTGCGGGTTAACACCCGGAGCCTGTACCTGACCGTCAACAACAACATTGAAACGGCATCCGCCCTCTCCCAGACCATCATCTCTCGCCGCAGCGCCCTGGATGCCACACGGGCGGGCTATCAGGTCGGTACCCGGAACATTGTCGAGGTACTGGACGCCGAGCGGGCGTATTACGTTGCGCTGCGGGACTATGCCAATGCCCGCTATGATTACGTCATCAATACCCTGCAACTGAAACAGGCGGCAGGCACACTCAGCCCTCAGGACCTTCTCGGCCTGAACAACTGGCTCAGCGCCAGCGCACCGGGCATTGAAGCACTGGCAAATGAAAAGGAAACCCTGGACGACCCTGCTCGCTGACGGCCCTTCCCACTGACAGAAGTACGGCGTGGGCGGGCGAAAACTCGCCCACCGTCAAGGCCTCACACGCGCTCGATGATGCCGTCAACGACCTTGTCAAGTGCGCCCCGGTTTTTTCTGACCACCGACAAGGCGCGCTCACCAATAGCCTTGCGTTCATCCGCATCACTGAACAGACGAATCAGGTGGTCCGCCAACTCCCCGGCATCGGCGACCAGCTTTACCCCCCTGTCATCCAGCAGGCGCTGATAGATAGTTTCAAAATTGAACACATGCGGGCCGGAAAACACCGGAATACCCCAGGCGGCGGGCTCCAGCGGGTTATGCCCGCCACGTTCTATCAGGGAACCACCCACAAACGCGATGTCGCTGGCACCGTACAGCATCATCAGTTCACCCATGGTATCCCCCAGATAGACCGAGGCATGGAGTGGGCTGTCCGACCTGGACCGCCGGGCCAGCGAAAAACCGGCCGCCGAGACCTGGTCAGCCACCGATTCAAAGCGCTCCGGGTGCCTGGGCACGATCACCAGCAGCGCGTCCGGGTGCACACTGACCACCTGCCGATGCGCCGCCAGCAAGCTGGTATCTTCACCACCGTGGGTGCTCCCGGCAATCCAGACCGGGCGGGCGGTGAGAGCGGCCCGTAGTGCCAGTGACTCCTCGCGGACCGAATCCGGAATATCGACATCAAACTTCACACTGCCGGTGACGGCCACCTTCGCCGGAGCCACCCCGATACGCCGGAATCGCTCCGCGTCCTTGTCAGCCTGAGCCGCCACCCAGCTGATGCTGCGTACAATCGGAGCCGCCAGGCTTTTCACCCGCTCATAGCCACGGGCCGACTGCTCCGACAAGCGAGCGTTGATCAGAAACACGGGTACTCCCCGGCCCCGGCTCTGACGAATCATGTTTGGCCAGATCTCGGTTTCCATGATGACCAGGATCCTGGGGTTCGCGCGGTCGAGAAAACGGCGAATGGAGCCCGGCGTGTCGTAGGGTGCGTAAGCGTAACAAACCTGATCCCCGAACATCTTGCGGGCCTGAGCCAGCCCGGTGTCGGTCATCGCAGTCATCAGGATGGTGATATCGGGGTTCCGTGCGAGTAATCGGCGAACCATCGGGGCCGCGGCAATGGTCTCACCCACCGAAACCGCATGCACCCACACCACGGTCCCCCGGGTGGCTGGCACAAACCCGAGGCGGTGAAACCAGTTGTTGCGAAGATCCGGTGCCTGTCGCCCGTGCCACCACAACCGCAGGAGAATAAAAGGCAACAGCAGCCGTATCAGTTGTGAATAGATAAATTGAAGCACAGAGGACTCCCGGCAAAACAGTGCGCTATCATAGCCTAAAACCCATTGATTTGCTTCCGATTGATCCTGCCGGGCACCATGGCACAGAATCAGTCAGAAGACCGAGCAGGACCCGTTGCACGTGAAAGAAAAGTACCGTCGGCGACCACGCAATACCGATTATTCCGCCTACCGTCATCCGCGCTGGTGGCCGACCTGGGTCGGCATTTTCGCGATGTGGTGCGTGGCACAACTGCCCATCCGCTGCCAGTGGTGGCTTGGCAAACTGGCGGGGTTGATCGTCTGGCGGCTGGCCGGCAAGCGACGCCACATTGCCCGGGTCAACATCCGTCTTTGCTTTCCGGAATTGCCTGCCCGGCAGCAGGAAGCGCTGGTTCGGAGTGCGTTCATCGCGAACGGTATTGGCCTTCTCGAGCTCGGCATGGCCTGGTTCCGTGATCCCGCCGGGTTCACCGGCATCACCGAGGTCCACGGACTGGAGCACCTCCGGGCAGCCCAGGCCGAAGGCAAGGGTGTATTGTTGCTTGGCGGCCATTACAGCACCCTGGACCTCGGTGGCAGCCTGGTGACCGAGTATATCGAGGCGGATGTAATGCAGCGGGATCACAACAACCCACTGATGAACGCCGTGATGACCCGGGCGCGGGAACGCCGCTACGGCACGGTGCTGGGGGCCCGGGATCTCCGGGGCCTGTTCCGGAGCCTGAAACAGAACCGGGCCGTCTGGTACGCGACCGACCAGGATTATGGCCGCAAGGACATCGTCTTCGCCCCGTTCTTTGGTGTGCCGGCCGGTACCATCACCGCGACATCCAGAATCGCCGAGCGCAGCGGCTGCAGAATCGTACCCTTCAGCCACTTTCGACGAACCGACAAACCGGGTTACGACATTTTTTTCCATCCGGCACTGGACTCCATACCCAGTGGCGACGACCTGAAAGACGCGACCACCATCAACAGGGTGATTGAACAGGAAATCCGGCGGGCGCCGGACCAGTACCTGTGGATGCACCGCCGCTTCAAAACCCGGCCAGACCCGGAAGATCCCGGTTTTTATGGCCGCCGGTAACCAGGCGGGGCAACCTGCCACAGTGCCCGTGGTGTGGCTGCTCACCGACAACAAACCCGGCCACCGGAATCAGTTGAAAGGCCTGGGTAACCGGCTGCGGGTGCTCGCTGGTGTGCGCCTGCACTGGGTTGATGCCAGCCGTATCAGAGTCCCGGCCTGGCGGGCATTGCTGGGCATCGCACCCGCCATGGACAGTGGCCTGCCACCCCCCGCACTGGTTATCGCTGCCGGTACCGGCACCCACCGCCTGCTGCTTTCACTGAGACGTTACCGGCGTGCCAGAACCGTCGTGGTCATGAAGCCGGGCTTCCCGACTGGCTGGGTCCATGGCGCCATCATACCGGCCCACGACAGTGTTTCCGCCCACCGCAACCGGCTCATCACCGAGGGTGTGATCAACGCCATCACCCCCATGGCCCGAGTAACCACCAAGCCGGAAGCACTGCTGCTGATCGGCGGGCCATCGCGCCACTACGAGTGGCGCGATGATGTTATTGTTGAGCAAATCAAGTGGCTGATCCACCACTACCCGATGTGGCGCTGGACCATCAGCGGATCCCGGCGAACCCCGCCAGAACTGCAGGCACGACTGAACGACCTCGCCGGCCTGAAAGTCACGGTTGTGGATCCGGGCCAGACTCACGAGGACTGGCTGAACCATCGCATCGCGGCCTCGGCAGCGATATGGGTAACGCCTGACAGCATGTCCATGGTGTGCGAGGCGGCCACCTCGGGGGTACCCACCGGCCTGTTCCGGTTGACCCCGAATACGGACAGCCGGGTTGCCCGGGGCGTGGAACATCTGGCTGACCAGGGATACGTTGCCCGCTGGAGCGATCATGCCACCGTGATGGGCGGCTCGTCCCGGCAAGGTCCTTCGCTGTGGGAGGCAGACCGGGCAGCCCGCTGGCTCATCAGCCGGTGGCTGCAGCCGGGCAAGAGGCAGGCAAAACGACAAAAGGGGAACAACGGGTGAGGATTCTTCAGGCGTTACCCGCGCTTTACAGCGGAGGCGTAGAACGAGGCACGGTGGAGTTCGCCGCCGATCTGGTCAGGCGCGGCCATGAGTCGTTCGTGGTGTCCCGGGGCGGACCCATGGCGGAGCAACTACGCGGCCAGGGCTCCAGTCACATCTTCATGCCCATACACCGCAAGTCCCCGGCGTCCTTCGGCCAGATCCGCCCCATGCGGAAACTGCTGCTGGAGCTGAAGCCAGACATTGTTCATGTCCGCTCCCGAATGCCGGCATGGATCATCCATCTGGCCCTGAGGGGGATCCAGGCCAACCAGCGCCCGGCGATTGTCTCAACCTTCCATGGCATGTATTCCGTCAACCCGTACAGCGCGATCATGACCCGGGCCGACCACCTGATTGCCGTCTCCCAGTGCGTCCGGGACTATGTTCTTGAACACTACACAGTGCCCGAGCGCAAACTGACGGTGATACAGCGTGGCGTCGATGTCGAGGCCTTCCGGCAGCGTGACCTCAGCCCTCAGTGGCTGGACCGCTGGTTGAGGCAATACCCGCAGTTGGCCAACCAGAAAATCATCATGATGCCCGGCCGCATTTCCCGCTGGAAAGGTCAGCTGGATTTTCTGGCCATGATGGCAAGACTGGTCCGTCAACGGCCGGACTGTCACGGCATCATCGTGGGCGGCGCCGAGCCGGGCAAAGAGCACTTCCTGGAAGAGCTGGAAAAAGAACGTGCCCGTCTCGGCCTGACGGATAACGTGAGCTTCCTGGGGCAGCGCAATGATATGACCACGCTCTACCTGCTCGCGGATGTGGTCTGCCACATGAGTACCAAGCCGGAGCCCTTTGGCAGAACGGTCACCGAAGCCCTCGCCTCGGGCACGCCGGTCGTCGCTTACAATCGGGGAGGTGCCGCCGAAACGCTCCAGGCCTGTTTCAGGGACGGGCTGGTGCCTCCGGACGATATCGGTGAATTTACCCAGACCGTATTGCGGCTTCTGGACAGTGGGCCGCCAGCCATCGATATCCCCTACCGGTTCCGCCTTGAGGCGCAAACGGAGGCCACGTTGCAGGTTTACGAGACAGTGCGGGAGCGATCCGCCAAGGCACCATGACTCCGTCGAGACCGTTAACCATCGCCTTTCTCCTGGCGACACCCGGCACAACCTGGGGCGGCATGGAGCAGCATACGGCTGACCTGGCGGGCGCACTTGCCCATCGCGGGCACAGCGTTCATGTGCTGGGCCACCGAGCGTACTGCGCCCGATTTCCCACCCCTGTCCGGTTTCACCCACTGCCGGTTCACCTCGGGCGCCGGAACCCCTGGCTGGGGTTTGCTCTCCGTCGGTGCCTGCGCCGGCTGGCGCCGGACATTCTCCACGCCCAGGGCAACAAGGCGGCGCAACTCGCCGGTAAAAAAGCAATCCCCGCAACGGTACGTGTGGGCACTGTCCACGGCACCAAGTCAAGCCACAGCGCTTTCCAGCGTCTTGATCAGGTTATCGCCGTCAGCCCCGGAATTTTCCAGGCCCTGCACCACCCCCACAAACGCCTGATCTACAACGGGGTAGACACAGCCCGACCGCAGACACACCAGGCCGACAAACCGATGTTGCAGGAAGGGGTTATCAATGCCGTTGCTGTCGGCAGACTGGAGCCCGTTAAAGGCTTTGCCACGCTCATCAGGGCCTGGTCTCTTCTGGGGCCATCCGCAGAGCACTGCCATCTGACCATTTTCGGAGAGGGTCGTGAGCACAAAACGCTTGAACGGCTCATCCACCAACGGGGCCTGAAAAAAAAGGTCAGCCTCGCGGGTTATTCGGGAAACCTGTCACCGGCGTATGAGCAGGCCGACCTGACCATCATCAGCTCTGAACGGGAAGGGTTTCCCTACGTGCTGGTGGAGGCGTTGCTCCATGGTTGCCCGGTTGTATCAACGCCGGTGTCTGGTCCCCGGGATATCCTGCCACCAATGGCCATCAGCCGGAGTCATGGCGACCAGGACCTTGCAGACCTGCTGCTCCTGGCGCTAAACAATTTGACGGCCCTGAACGAGGCGGAACAATCCGCCATGGCCTATGCCAGGGAAACGCTCACGCTGGAGGCCATGGTGGAGCAGACTGAAACGCTCTACCGTGAAGCCCTATCCGGGCCTCCGAAGACCGGGTAAACCCACGGCGCCCCCTATGGCTCCTCCCTTTTCAGGGCTGCCAGCATCTGCAGCTCCCTGGCTTTGGCGAGCCGCATGAAGTTCCGGTTCGCGGCCGTAATTGCGACGCTCAGGCCGAACCAGCCATTCAGAATCTGCCGATGTATCAGGTAATACTTCAGGAACTTCACCGGAAACTCCACAAAAAGGCGGGCACTGGAAATTTTCCTGCCTTTCCCGGCCAGAAAGTGGGCCTGCTCGGTGGACAGTTGACAGTACTTGCTCTCCATCTGCTCCAGGGATATCAGGGTACGATGCAGAACATCCCCTTTCAGCTCCAGAACCTGTCCCTGCCTCACCTGAGGCCGGTCGTTGTTGCTGTGTTTCTCAGTCTTGATAGCGGCCATGGTGCGGTTATAGAGCCGCAGGATTTTCTTCGATTTGTCGTGCCGGAAGGGGTGCCGGGGGTCTGGCTGAGACAACACCCAGCGCATTCTGAAGCCTGCGACATCGGGAGCCACTGGTTCTGAAAACAGGGCCCTGATGTTGTTCACCAGCTCGTCGGATAGCACTTCGTCCGCATCCAGATCCAGCACCCAGTCATTCCGACACAAACTCGCCGCATAGGCCTTCTGGCAGGCAAACCCTTGCCAGTCATGGTGCACCACCCGGGCACCGGCGGCCTCGGCAACCTCCCTGGTACGGTCCGTGCTGCCGGAGTCCACCACGATAATTTCATCGGCCCAGCCCTGAACCCTGGCCAGGGATTCCGGCAGGCGAAGCTCTTCGTTGAGAGTAATGTAATACACCGACACTGGTACATTCATGGGTGTTTCCGATGACTCCTGCAGGATGACCACGGCTGAATCCAGGATTCGAACTAGTCCGTATACCCGTTCGCTTCCTAACTGGCTAGACTATCAAGATTCTTTTACGAGATGTAACAAAGCCTTGAACGGTCATTCGTGACTGTAGCAAAGCGGCTGACGAAACGTTACTACCTGGCGCCCGCAATATGCCCCTGACACGCAAACAACCATACATCACCCTGGGTACTCGACTGAACTGGACGTCCTGGTTCATCTTCGCCAATGGCCTGCTTGCCATGCTGGTGGGGCTGCGTTACGTGTCGTGGATGACAGTCCCGGACACAGCAACCGCCGCCTATGTCTCCGTGCTCTACCCGGGGCAGTTCACGCTGCTCGCCTGGCTCGCAGGCTTACCTGCGCTGGCGGCCGCCTCGCTGATACCGGCGAGGGGCTGGCTGGCAGCCATTGCCGTTGTCTACGCCAGTATGGGAATTGCGCTGCTGGCCATTGATACCGTTGCCTACGCACTGTACCGCTTTCATCTCTCCAGTTTTATTCTGGAGCTGGCGGTCAGTGGCGGCACCGAAGTCTTCTCGTTCTCCCGGCAACTGTGGGGCACAGCCGCCGCGGTCTTTGCCGGCATTCTCCTCCTGGAGGCGTCCATAGCGGCACTGCTGTGGCGCTGGCGACCAGGGTCCCGCTGGCTCGGGGCAGGTTTTGCCCTGATGCTGGGCTCGCAGATCGGCGCCCATGGCTGGCATGCCTGGGCCGACGCCAACTACAACAGCCGCATTACCGGCATCACCCGTCATGTTCCACTGTATTACGCCGCCACCGCCAAACGCTTCATGAACGAGCATGGCCTGGTCGACCCGCAGACCGTGCGCGACAACCAGGCAGGCAGCGCCCTCACCCAAGTGGCAACCGATGGCCAACTGAACTACCCGACGCAGCCACTGCAATGCTCCGAGCCGGATCGCAAGCTGAATGTTCTGATGATCGTGATCGACGGCGCCCGGTGGGACATGCTTGATCCGCGCTGGATGCCTAACCTCTATGGGTTTGCAGAGAATAATCTGATTTTCCAGAAGCACTACAGTAACGGCAACGCCACCAAACCGGGCATTTTCACACTGTTCTATTCACTCCCGGCCAGCTACTGGGATGCCTTTACCGCAGCCAAGACACCGCCGGTCACCATCACCCGCATGCAGCAACTGGGCTACCAGACCCGGGTGCTCGGTTCGGCTACTTTGGTTAGTCCGGCGTTTGATCAGAACGTCTTTGCCTCCATTCCGGACCTGCGCCTGGAAACACCCGGCGAACAGCCGTGGGACCGGGACATCCGGATCACCGATGACTGGCTTGCGTTCACAGCATCGGGGCGGAACCCGGAACAACCCTTTTTCGGGTTTCTGTTTTACGATACGCCCCACAACCATAGGGTACCGGAGGATTATCCGGTCAAATTCCAGCCGTACTGGGAGTCTGTCAACAAACTGGAACTGGACCAGGATTTCAACCCGGAGCTGATCAAGAATAACTACAAATCCACATTACACTTTGTGGACAACCAGATTGACCGGGTTCTGGATGATCTCCGGGCCAGGAACCTGCTGGACAACACCATCGTCATGATTACCGGGGATCACGGGCAGGAGTTTAACGAACATGGCATGAATTACTGGGGCCACGGCAGCAACTTCGGCCAGTATCAGCTCCGGGTGCCAATGGTGGTACACTGGCCCGGCAGAGGCGCCGGACGGATTGATTACCGTACGGAACACTTTGATGTAGCGCCGACCCTGATGCAGCAGGCGCTTGGCTGTGACACTGTACCATCCGCGACTTACGCCACCGGCAATGGCCTGTTCCAGCCCCGTGAACGAAAATGGAGTGTTGCTCACAGTTATATGGATTATGCGCTGCTACTGGACAATCTGAACGTGGTGACCCGCGCTTCCGGGAACGTCGATGTAGTGAATTCGGAGCTGGAACCGGTCAGGCATTACACTCTCGACCCCAAGATTACCCTGAACGTACTGCAAGAACTTTCCAGATTCTATAAATAGCGATGCCGATCGGTGACGTCGGCGAAACCAGGCCAGGATATGAAATTATCTGTGATCATAAGCACCTACAACTCGCCAGAGTGGCTCGAGAAGGTGCTGTGGGGGTACAGCGTCCAGACCCACCGTGAATTCGAAATCATCATGGCGGACGACGGTTCCACCGACGAAACCCGTCAGCTCATTGACCGGATGCGAACCGAAACCGGCCTGGACATCAGGCACGTCTGGCAGGAAGACAATGGTTTCCAGAAATGCCGGATACTCAACAAGGCGGTTCTCGAGGCGAGCGCCGACTACCTCGTGTTTACCGACGGTGACTGCATTCCGCGCCAGGACTTCCTCGAGGTGCATGCAACCGAGGCGCGCCCCGGTTACTACCTGTCCGGCGGCTACCACAAGCTGCCCATGGCCACCAGCAAGGCCATTACCCGGGAAGATATCATCGCTGGCCGCTGCTTTGATCTGACCTGGCTGAAAGCCCACGGCCTCAAAGCCAGCTACAAGAACAGCAAACTGACCGCTTCACGACGACAGGCCAGGCTGTTCAACGCCCTGACCCCGACCCGCTGCCGGTTCAAGGGCTCAAACGGCTCCGCCTGGAAACAGGATGTTCTGGCGGTGAATGGTTTCGACGAGACCATGGCGTACGGAGGCGAAGACCGGGAATTTGGCGTGCGGCTAGTGAACCTAGGAGTCAAGCCAAAACATGTTCGATATAATGCCGTTGTGATTCATCTGGATCACTCAAGGGGATATGTGGATCCCAACATAATTGCAGCGAACAAGCAACACAGAATCAATAGCAAACAAAACCATGTTGTAAGAACTCATCATGGCATCGAATGCCATATCAAACCAACACATTAAGCCTAGCTGATAATTGGATGCCTAACACCTCCCCCGCCTTTCAAAAGCTCAGAGACAAGATACCAAAAGCGACGCTATCATCAGCAATGTTTTTTTGCGTGATTCTTTTTATTCTTTTCAAACGGAGTTTCCGTGATATAGCTGACGTCGCTCTGATTTTATTAGTCATAGGAACTATAGTACATTGCTATAAAAATCCGTTAGTCGTCAAATCCGACCCTTATCCGAGACTATTTCTTATTTCTCTGACCGTACCGATTTTTTCATGGATTCATTCGTTAATACTTCCATATGATGAGCCAACCCAAAAATTTCCGGGTCACTTTGATCTATATTATCTATTTATATTTTGGTTTCTCGCCTACTGGATCAAAGGGGATGAGCAAAGAATCAAAATCGCACTCTACACCTTCTGCTTCGCAATTCTATTAATGTTCTGGCTAGCAACAGATCACCCTTTTTCAGAGATAACCCTCGGAGTACAGGGCCAACGTGTATCATTTGGCCAAAGAAACGCCCAACATGCATCCCTGTTCTCCTGCTTTTCCCTCATTACGTCAGCCTTTCTCCTAGCTCATGAACTATGGAGTCGCAGCAAGCCTCGCCTTTTTCCTATGGCAATCTGTGCTTTTCTAACAATCTTGTTCAGTCTGTTTGTGATTATTACTCAATCCCGGCAGGTCTGGCTTGCTCTCATACTAATCGTTACAGTAGCCCCCTTACTTTATGCCCTATCAAATCCAGGTGCTACCCGCAGGAAAGCCGTGGCAATAAGCTATGTTTTTATTTTTTCACTATTAAGCGGAATATCCACCCTTGACATCATAGAAAGCCGTATTGGTAAAGAATGGAGTGTAATATCAAACGTAACCCAGCTACAACTTGAAGACGTGCCGGAAACCAGTGTTGGCTTACGGCTCATTTTTGCCGCAGAGGGTTTCAAGTGGTTTCAGATGCGACCAGTATTCGGATATGGCCCTGGCCTAGATGCAGAAGTTATTCAATCATCAGAACACCTTTCGAAAAAGGCAAGGAACGAATTCACTCACTTGCATAACTCCCACATAAGCACTCTCATCTCTTATGGTTTGGCTGGCTCCACATTGGACTACTTCGTCATG
>CBIHLH010000088.1:0-14677 GCA_966210405.1 uncultured Marinobacter sp. | reverse complement strand
CCCGGCCATCGACACGCCAGGGAGGAACCCGTGCCGGTCAGCTACACCCCCCGCCATGACGCCATTCTGGAGGGCCTGAAAGGCATTGACCTGACCCGGGTAGCGTCCCGGCAGGATGCCGACGGCCTGCTGGCGGAGTTTGTCGAGACACTGCCAACGCGCCAGTTCCTGCTCAAGAATCTGGAGCGCATCCCATCGGACGCGCAGACCGACTCCGGACCACGGTTCCGGTGGCGACTGAACCTGCCGGTGATTGATGCCTGCTATGGCAACCTGGCGAAGGCACCGGAGGGTGATGTCCCTTTTGGGGGGCCGGTGCTGTTTCTCAAAGGCGCGGATTCCGCCTATATTCAGGAAAAACACCGGGAGCAGATTCAGTGGCTGTTTCCCGCTGCCCAGTTGCGCATCATTCAGGACACCGGTCACTGGCTCCATGCCGAGAAAGCCGATACCTTCGCCGCGTTGTGCCGTCGCTTCCTGGCGGAAGACCCCCGGTCCTGAGCGCGGGCCGGGCATTTCCAGGGTCTGTCGCCTGTCTGTTAAGGTGAGGCCGGTCGGGCCATGCAAAACGAGTTCAACAACAGGCGGATGCAGCGTATGAAATGGTTGATGGTGGGCTTGCTGGTCGGGTTTCTGCTGCTGGGCAGTTTCCTGTTTGCGCCGTCCCCCATCGACAGCAAAGCCTGGCAGCCGCCAGCGCCACCGCCGCTCACGGGCGTTCTGGCACCCAATGAGCGATTACGGCTGGCGGACCTGCTGGCCCAGGGCCAGGTGACCGGCCCCGAAGATACGGCGGTCAATGCCGAAGGCGTGGTTTACACTGGCACCGCCAGTGGTGATATTGTCCGGATCTTTCCCGATGGCCGGGTCGATACCTGGCTGTCCACCGGCGGACGTCCCCTGGGCATGGCCTTCGACGTCCACGGAAATCTGATTGTGGCCGATGCCTGGAAAGGCCTGCTGGAAATAACCCCGGACGGCAAGCTGACCGTGCTCGCCCGGGAAGCGCAGGGGACCTTGTTCGGGTTCACCGATGACGTTGCCATTGCAGGCGACGGTCGGATTTACTTCAGCGATGCCAGTTCCCGTTTTCATCAGCCGGATTATCGGCTGGACCTACTGGAGATGCGTCCCCATGGCCGGCTCTTGCGGTATTCCCGGAAGACCGGCAAGGCCGAGGTGCTGCTGGGCAACCTGTATTTTGCCAATGGGGTTGCGGTGTCTCCCGGTGGTGACTACGTCCTGGTCAACGAAACCTGGAAATACCGCATCCTGCGCTACTGGATCCGGGGGCCGAAAGCAGGCCAGGCCGAGGTATTTGCCGACAACCTTCCCGGTTTCCCGGACAACCTGGCGTTTGATCGTGAGGGCAGAGTCTGGGTTGCCTTTCCCTCCCTCCGGGATGAACGCGTAGACACGATGCACCGCAACCCCTGGCTTAAGGACCTGGTGGCCAAGTTGCCGGACGCCCTCAAGCCGGCACCCAGGGAGTATGGGCTGGTGGTGGCCTATGATCGGGAAGGGCAGGCTATTGTCAGCCTCCACGATACGCGGGGCACCCACCTCCAGGAGATTACCTCGGTCACTCCCCATGGCGGCTACCTCTACTTTGGTTCACTTCACAACGACCGTGTCGGGCGGCTACCGTTGCAGGCCATTCCGGGGCTTGGAGGCGACACATGACAGTGCGCGATGGGATTGGCTGGGATCTGCAGGATCCCTTTGTAATTGAACTCGTGGTGCGGCAAGAGGATACCGATCGGCTCGGGCACGCCAATAATGTGGTGTATGTACGCTGGCTGGAGGAGGTTAGCTGGGCTCATATCGAGAGCCTCGGCATGACGTGGGCGCTGCATGAAGCCACCGGCAAAGCCATGGCGATCACCCGGACCGAGATTGACTATCTGGCTGCTGCCAATGTGGGGGACCGGCTGCTCCTGGGTACATGGCTGACCGGTTATGATGGCCGCTTCCGATCCTCGCGACAGTTCCAACTGGTGCGTCCCGCCGATGGCAAGACGCTGGTGCGGGCGCTGTCGACCCATGCCTGTGTGAGCTTGAAAACCCAGCGTCCGTCGAGGGCGCCAAAGGCCTTCGCAGAGATTCTGGGGGGCGCGGTGGTTGCCGGCGGCAATTCCCCGAACGTTATCTGAGTCACCATTCCCGGGAACTTCTGCTAGTCTGAACGAAGGCTTGGTGCCTGTTTCCCGTGTTACGTCAGCCTTATTCCGTTAACCCCGATGTCCGGAGATCCCCATGGAAACCACCGTTGACCAGAATGCCCCCTCGTCCATGCGCCATGTGGTTTACGACCGTTTTGGAGAGCGTGACGTCTTGCAGGTGGTGCACTCGGCCCAGCCCGGCCTGACCCCGGGACAGGTGCTGATCCGCGTTCATGGCGCCGGCCTCAATCCGATTGACTGGAAAACCCGCAAGGGGCTCGGCTTTGCCGCCCGGCAGATTGAGCACACCCTGCCCTGGACGCCCGGCTACGATGTCGCTGGAGAAGTGGTTGCCACCGGTAACGATGTGACCACACTCGCGGTGGGGGACCGGGTGATGGGGATGATTGGCTTCCCGGCCGGCGGCGGAGGCTACGCGCAATTCGCGGTGGCCGATGCCGATGAGCTGGCCATTGTGCCCGAGGAACTTGACCTGGTGGTCGCCGGCGCCCTGCCGCTGGCCGCCTTGACCGCGTGGCAGGCCCTGTTTGAGGTGGCGAAGCTGGAATCCGGCCAGAAGATTCTGGTTCATGCCGGTGCCGGTGGTGTGGGCCATTTTGCCGTGCAGTTTGCTCTGGAACGGGGCGCTCACGTGATTGCCACCGCCTCCTCCGGCAATCGCGATTTTCTGGCGGAACTGGGCGTACACGAGGTCATTGACTACCACGATACGGACTTCACCGAGGAGTGCTACGGGCTGGACGTGGTGCTTGACCTGATCGGTGGTGATACCGGCAAGCGCTCACTGCACACGCTGGGCGAAAACGGTGTGCTGGTCACCATTCCGACCGTTACCGCCGATGAGATCATCAGTGCCGCCGAAGGGCTTGGGCTTCGGGCACACGGCATGACGGTCCGCCCCGATGTCTTTCATCTGGATGAGATTGCCGAGCTGATTGAAGATGGTGACGTCAAAGTGCACATTGACCGCACGTTTGCCCTCGATCAGGTGGCACAGGCCCACGAACTCCTGGAAGGCGGGCATGTGCGCGGCAAACTGGTGCTGGACTGCCGGTGAGCTGAGGGTTACTCGCTGGCCGGCTCCTTGTCTTTCCGCTCTTTGCGGGCCTGGGGCGGCACCAGGCTGATCAGCGCCCAGTCGTTTTCCGGCTTCAGGTCTTCCATGCGCCGTACGGGCGCGACGTGGCCCTTGCCATCAAAGGTGAACAGGACCAGCGCATGCTGCTGGTACTTTTCCTGGAAGGTCTTGTAGCTGAACTCCTCACTGAGCTGGGTGGTCTTCACCGAATACCCCTGGCTCGCCAGGCTGGCCAGTTTGGCATAGCTGACGCCATCGAACAGGCCCCGGGTCATCTGGATTTTCTCGGCGGTCTGATGCCGTGCTTTCTGGTCTTGATCACCCTCTGCCAGGCTGAACACACAGCCAACCCCGAACCAGTCCAGGAAGTGGTAGGTGGCCAGGGAATTCATATGCTTATAGGGAGAGATTACCAGCAGGTTGCCAATGCCGGTCAGATCCAGGTGCGTGGAGGCGTGTTCCGATACCGGGTTGCCAAAGTAAACCTGCAGATTCTCCATCCGGGCCTGCTTCACGTTCTCCCAGTTGGTGTCGGCCAGGATCACCGGCACCTCGTATTTTTTCAGGGCGGCCCCGATCATGCGTGCCACCGGGTTGGCCCCGAGGATCAGGAACCCGTATTCCGCCGGTTCGGCCACGTTCAGCAATTGAGCGACTGGCCGCGCCGTCAGGCTCTGTAAGGTGACGGTGGCTATGATCAGCATGAACACCAGCGGCACCAGGGCGCCCGCGCTTTCGTAACCCAGTTTCTGCAACTGAAAGGCAAACAGTGCCGACACCGCAGCGGCCACGATGCCCCTCGGGGCAATCCAGCTGAGGAACAGCTTGTCCCGCCAGCTCAGGGTGGTACCGATAGCGGACAGAAAAATACTGAGGGGGCGCGCCACCAGCATCAGCAGGGCGAGGACAATCACCAGGCCCCAGCCCAGATCAGCGATCGCGGAGAACTCCACCCGGGCGGCGAGGATAATAAACAGAGCGGAAATCAGCAGTACGCTGAGGGACTCCTTGAATTCCAGGATACTGTCGATCGGGACCTGCTTCATGTTCGCCATCCAGATGCCCATGATGGTGACGGTGAGCAGGCCGGACTCATGGGCCAGTTCGTTGGAAATTGCATACACCCCGAGCATGAAGGTGAGGGTGCCGGCGTTGTGAAGGTATTGGGGAATCCAGTGCTTTCGCAGCACAATGCCGTTGAGGTAACCGGCGATGGCGCCAATCAGAAAGCCTACCAGCAGGGTCTTGCCGAAGATGTACAGGGAGTGACCGAAAACGTTGCCCTGGCCCCAGGAGACGATGCCCTCAAACACCAGAACCGCGAGCAGGGCGCCCACCGGATCGATGATAATGCCTTCCCAGCGAAGGATGTTGGCAAGCCGGGCGTCCGGCCTCACCGAGCGCAGCAGCGGGGCGATCACCGTGGGCCCGGTGACAATGGAAATCGCACCGAACAGTAGGGCCACCGCCCAGGACACATCCAGCACCCAGCGCGCCGCCAGGGTACCGATAAGACAGGTGACGACGGACCCCACGGGGATCAGATTGCGCACCATCTTGCCATGGCCACGAATTTCATCGTAGCGCAGGGTCAGACTGCCTTCGAACAGAATGATAGCGACGGCCAGGGAAATTACCGGGAACAGCAGGTCGCCAAACACCACCTCCGGGGCCAGAAAACCGAGCATCGGGCCGGCAGCAATACCGCCGGCGAGCAGAAACAGAATGGCGGGCATCCGCACCCGCCAGGCAAGCCATTGACAGAACAGGGAGAGGACGCCAATGCTGGCGAGAAGCATAACCGTGCTGACAGGCATAGACGTTCAGATCCCTTGAGTCATGATTGCGCGCGCCGGGCAATCCGGTTGAGTAGTCGGGCTGCCGCAAAAAAGCCGAAACTGGCGGTGACCGGGCTGGCGGCACCAAAGCCGGAGGCACAGTCCAGCCGCACCGGGCCGTCATTCGCGGGCTTTTGCAGGCAAACCTCGCCATCACCGGCAGGATACGTGAGCTGCTCCAGTGAGTATACGGCCTCAATGCCAAAGCGGCGCTTGGGGTTCCGGGAAAAACCATAGTCGCGGCGTAGCATATTACGTACTTTAGCCAGCAATGGATCCTGGGTAGTTTTGCTCAGATCCGCCACTTCAATCCGGGTGGGGTCCATTTGCCCGCCGGCGCCACCGGCACAGATCAGGGGGATCTTCCGGCGCTGGCAATGGGCGATCAGGGCGGCCTTGGCTTTGACGCTGTCGATGGCGTCCACCACGCCGGTCATGTCATCGGTCACCAGGTCACTGACGTTTTTAATCGTCAGGAAGCCAAAGTGGGCGCGGATATCGGCCTGCGGGTTGATTGCTTTCAGCCGTTCCGCCATGGCATCGGTTTTGGTGCGTCCGTACTGGCCTTCGAGAGCATGGAGCTGGCGGTTGGTGTTGGACACGCAGATGTCGTCCATATCCACCAGAGTGATGGTGCCAATGCCACTGCGGGCCAGGGCTTCGGCGGCCCAGGACCCGACACCGCCCAGGCCAACAACGGCAATATGGGCCTGCCGGAAGGCCTCCAGGGCCCGGCGCCCGTAGAGTCGTTCGATGCCGCCAAAGCGAAAAGTGTAATCGTCGTTGTTCATGAGATCTCCGGTCTGGTCCGGGCACCGGCCCGACAGCTTGCAAGCGCGCCATTGTAACTCAGCGCTCTGCGCGCACAAAAAAGGGCAGTCCATGACTGCCCTTGTGGAAACCCGGTTGCCCGGTCAGCGGATGAACGGGTTCAGCATCCGCGTGAAGGTGCCGGTCAGCTTCACGGGGGCACTCAGTATCGACAGGGTAATGCAGTCCTCGCAGCCGACGGCGACCGGTTTATGTTCGTCCTGATCGGTCAGAACCACAAAGTCCCACTGGTTGAAAACCCCTTTCTGATCGGCAAAGGCGCCCTGAAGTACGATGGTGGTTTCCTGGCCACGGTGGGTGTGTGCCGGCGCCTTGCCCCCGGCCACAATTTTCTGCAGTACCACCTGCTCTTTCTGACCGGGAAAGCGTTCGGTGATGTCCAGTACACTGACATCACCAAGTTGCCGCTTCCAGGGCAGGCTGTTCAGGTCGTCTCCCAGCAGTTTCCGCAGCGCGCTCAGCTTCGGTGTGTCCGGTATCACCGGTTCCGGAGGGGCGCCGTCGATCCGGGCGAGAATGTCATCAAACATGGTCTCGGAGACACTGGCTCTCGGCTGGTGTTCCATCATGATGGCGCCGAGGCTGTCCAGGGTGTCGGCACGGCTCTGGCAATGCGGGCACTGGTCGAGGTGCAGCCGAATGCAAAGCGCATGGGGATCGCTCAGGTTGCCTGCACTGTACTCCATCAGGCTAAGGCTGTCGGGGTGGTGCCGGGTCATGCGTTCTGGTCCTGCAAAATGACTTTCAACTTGTTCAGCGCCAGCCGTACGCGGCTTTTTACGGTACCCAGGGGAATGTTGAGCTCGTCTGCGACCATCTGGTGGGACTTGTTCTCCATGTACACCTTGGCGATCACGGTGGTCTGTTCTTCCGGCAGGTGGCTCAGTGATTCACGGACGCGTCGCTCGGACATCAGGCGGTGCAGGGAGGTGACCGGTTCGTTCTCGTTGTCTCCCGGGATTTGCCAGAGATCCTCTGTTTCTACCGGCATTTCAGCGCTGGTCCGCTGCATCTTGCGCAGCATATCGATGCGCTGGTTACGGGCAATGGTAAAAATCCACGTGGACGCGGCGGCCTTGCGCCAGTCATAAAGGCACGAGCGGCGCCAGATAGACACAAAGACTTCCTGCACCAGCTCCTCCGCATGGCTGGCCAGGCCATTGGCCAAGGCGTAATACTTGATCTGCGGGCCGAAATGCTCGAACAGCGCGTGATACGCTTCGCGGTCCTGATGGCTGCCTACTTTTCGCAGCAACTGGCTCCAGGGGTCTTTGCGCCCCTCGGAGCTGGCTGGTTTCTGATCCAGTGTGGTCACCGGACGCTCCTTGACAGTCGCGTGATTTGAGCTCGTTCTCGTCATCATTCTATGCACTCGTCCCCGGTTTGTCAGTTTTGTATTTACGGGCGGATGAGTGTTGTGGATCAGCGGCCGCAAAAAATGCGGGTCGCTATATAGGGGTGTCTGAGGGGTGCGATGAAGGGTGCCATGAGTCGGCACCCGGGCCGGTCATTCCTCGAGGTAGGTGTAGCCGTCGAGCCCGGCGGAGAGTTCGGCCAGGAGTGACGTCTGGCGGTCGGCCGGCAGATCGCTGGCGGCAAATTTGCCACGGTAGGCCGCCAGCAGCGCCTCGGGCTGAAAGTTCACGTACTGCAGTACCTTGGCCACGGTGTCTCCGGTGATGGGCGCGCTGGTGTCAAAGCCGCCGTCGTCCGTCAGTCGCACGTCCACCGAGTGAGTGTCGCCGAACAGGTTGTGCATGTCCCCCAGGATTTCCTGGTAGGCGCCGGTCATGAAGAACCCCATAAGCAGGGGCTCCCCGGGCCTGTCTTCCGGCAGGGGGAGGGTGGTTTCCGTGCCCTGGCCATCCACGTACCGGTCGATCCGGCCATCGGAGTCGCAGGTGATGTCCTGGATTACGGCCCGGCGATTCAGGGGACGGTCCAGGCCATTGACCGGCATCACCGGGAAAATCTGGTCAATGCCCCAGACATCCGGCAATGACTGGAACAGGGAAAAATTCACGAACAGCTTTTCGGCCAGTTTCTCGTTGAGCTCGTCAATGATTTCCCGGTGCGCCCGGTTGCTGCTGTCCAGCTGATTCCGAAGCAGGCGGCAACAGCGGGTATACAGCGTTTCCGCATCGGCACGCTCCCGGAGGGAGAGCACGCCATGGGCAAACTGGGCATGAACGTCCGCCATGGCGTGCAGTACGTCGTGGTAAATCTCGGCCAGTGAACGCGGTGAGCCGGTTTCCTGCAGGCTTTGCAGATCGCGCCAGAGATCGTGCAGGGGCGCTGGTGCCTGGTGGTCCGGCTGGGCCGGGTCGCGGTTTTCCGGTGCCTCGCGATCAATGACGTTGGTCACCAGTACCGAATGATGCGCGGTCAGTGCCCGCCCCGATTCGCTGATCAGGTCCGGGTGGGGAATGCCGCGGCGATCACACTCCGCCTGGAGAACATGCACCACGTTGTAGGCGTATTCATAGACGCTGTAGTTCATGGAGCAACTGCTGCGTGAGCGGGTACCTTCGTAGTCGACCCCCAGGCCTCCGCCGATATCGACGGTGCCGATCGGGGCGCCCATCTGGTGCAGTTCACTGTAAAACCGTGCGCATTCCCTGAGGCCGGTCTGGATGTCGCGGATATTGGCAATCTGGGAACCGAGGTGGAAGTGCAGCAGTTGCAAGGTGTCCAGGGCATTGGCTTCACGCAGGGTGTTGACCACATCCAGCACTTGGCTGGCGGACAACCCGAACTTGGATTTCTCGCCGCCGGTGTTCTGCCAGTTGCCTTTGCCGATGGTGGCCAGGCGGGCCCGGACGCCGATCAGCGGTGCCACCCCCAGGTTTTCGGCTTCCTCCAGGATCAGCGGCAGCTCTGACTTCTTTTCCACCACGATGAAGACCCGATGGCCCAGCGTCTGGCCGATCAGGGCCAGGCGAATGTATTCCCGGTCCTTGTACCCGTTGCAGACAATCACCGATCCCGGTTGTTGCGACATTGCCAGTACCGCCATCAGCTCGGGCTTGCTGCCGGCCTCAAGGCCGATCTGCCCCTTCGAGGCGGCGGGTTCTGCCGCCAGCAGTTCTTCAACCACCCGGCGCTGCTGGTTGACCTTGATCGGGTAAACTGCGGTGTAACGGCCCTGGTAAGCCTGTTCTTCAGCCACCTTGTTGAAGGCGTTGCACAGTTTGTTGACCCGGTCGTGCAGGATATCGACAAAGCGAATCAGAACCGGGAGCTGAACGCCGGATTCGGTCAGGGTTCGGGTCAGTTCCGGCAGGTTGATCTGCGCGGGGGTGTGACCGCGGTCGGGCCGGATCATGACCTCTCCATTGGTGTTGACGCCGATGTAGCCGTCACTCCAATGGGCAATATTGTAAACCTTGTGGGCCGGGGTGGCGCTGGCTTCGCTCATGCTTGCTATCCTGTCAGGAAACCGGAGCCGGCGGGTATTCGGTCAGGGGCCGGCCTGTGGCTGTCATTGTATGGATTCCTGCCCCTGGCTAAAAGAACCGAAAGCGGAAAATACGGGGCCGGCAACCGCGATTATTGCTTTAGCTCAGGGGCGTGCGCCCCTACAATACGCCCTTTAAACACGGCCTATGGCTTACAGCGGGAGGCAAACGATGACAGCATTGAATGATGGCTGGTTTACCGAGGTATTCCAGGACCAGGGAACGGCATTCTCCCTGCAGGTTAAACGGAAGTTGCACGAAGAACAGACGCCGTTCCAGAAACTGGAAATCTATGAGACCGAGACCTTTGGCAACCTGATGGTGCTGGATGGCTGCGTGATGCTGACCACTCGCGATAACTTCCTCTACCACGAGATGATGACCCATCCCGCCCTGTTTACTCACCGGGACCCCAGAAAAGTGGTGATTGTGGGTGGTGGCGACTGCGGTACGCTAAAGGAAGTGCTCAAACACCCGGGTGTGGAAGAAGCCTGGCAGGTGGAAATCGATGAGCGGGTTACCCGCCTGTCGGAGAAGTATTTCCCGGAGCTGTGCGAAGCCAATAACGACCCCCGCGCCAACTTCTTCTTCGGCGACGGCATCCAGTGGATGCGGGACATAGAGCCGAACAGTGTCGATATCATCATCATCGACAGCACCGACCCGGTCGGCCCGGCAGAGGGCCTGTTTGCCCTGGATTTCTACCGGGACGCCATGCTGGCGCTGCGCGAGGGTGGGATTATTGTCCAGCAGAGCGAGTCGCCGCTGCTGCACACTGACACCATTATCAAGGATATCCACAAGGACATGCGCAAGGCCGGGTTCGAACACGTCCAGACGCTGCCGTTTCCGCAGCCGGTCTACCCCACCGGCTGGTGGAGCTGCACCATGGCCAGCCAGGAAAATCCGGTGAAGTACTTCCGCGAGGAAGACGCCGACAACCGCCCGTTCGTGACCCGTTACTACAATTCCGGCGTGCACCACGGCGCCCTGGCGATGCCGCAGTTTATGGTCGATGCGCTGGAAGATGAGGTTCGACCGGAAGAGGGTTAGACCGAATCCCGGCCAGCATTGACGCACAAAAAAAGGGGGCACCGTCAGGCGCCCCCCTTTTTCTGTTGCTGTCAGCGCAGGTTATTTGCTGCTGACAAACTCCGGATAGGCTTCCATGCCACACTCGGACAGGTCCACACCCTCGTACTCTTCCTCTTCGCTGACCCGCAGGCCGATCACCATTTTCAGGATGCCCCAGACGATCAGGCTGGCCACGAAGACCCAGACGAAGATGGTGATGGCACCAATGATCTGGCCACTGAAGCTGACGTCGCCATTGGTAACCGGCACCAGCAGCAGGCCCAGCAAGCCGCAGACGCCGTGGACCGAGATGGCACCGACCGGGTCGTCAATGCGCAGCTTGTCCATGGTCACGATGCTCAGGACAACCAGCACGCCACCAAAGGCACCGAACAGGGTGGCCGTCAGGGCGCTTGGGGTGGACGGCTCAGCGGTAATCACCACCAGGCCAGCCAGGGCGCCGTTCAGCAGCATGGTCAGATCGGCCTTGCCAAACATCAGGCGGGCGGTGATCAGGGCGGCAATGGCGCCACCGGCGGCTGCGGTATTGGTGTTCAGAAACACCATGGCCACGGAGTTGGCGCTGGCAATGTCGCCCAGCTTCAGGACCGAACCACCGTTGAAGCCGAACCAGCCCATCCACAGGATGAACGTACCCAGGGTGGCCAGCGGCAGGTTGGCACCCGGGAAGGCGCGGATTTCGCCGTTCGGGCCATATTTGCCTTTCCGGGCGCCCAGCAGCAGGACGCCGGCGAGGGCCGCGGCTGCACCGGCCATGTGTACGATGCCGGAACCGGCGAAGTCGCTGAAGCCAAGGTCACCCAATGTGTACAGGCCGAACACGGAGGCACCGCCCCAGGTCCAGGCACCTTCCATCGGATAAATGAAGCCGGTCATGAAGACCGCGAACACCAGAAAGGCCCAGAGTTTCATGCGCTCGGCCACGGCACCGGAGACGATGGACATGGCAGTGGCAACAAAGACAACCTGGAAAAAGAAGTCTGAAGCGCCGGAGTAGATGGAGCCACCTTCGAAGCCACCCTCACGGCCGGCAAAATCGCCCAGCACGCTGGTGACATCCACCTCGGCAATGCCGGCGAGGAAAATGCTACCGCCGTACATGATGGCGTAGCCGCACACCAGGTACATCACACAGGAGACGGCAAACAGGGCTACGTTTTTGGTCAGGATCTCCGTGGTGTTTTTGGCGCGTACCAGTCCGGATTCGAGCATGGCGAAACCCGCCGCCATCCACATGACTAATGCACCACACACCAGGAAATAAAAGGTATCTATAGCGTACTGCAAGTGAAATACGTTGCTTTCCATATGAAGCCCTCCGCACGAGGCTTTTCAGGTTATAAGTTTTTTTGCGCTGGCTGATCTGTTTGTCAGAGCTGGATCAAACCGCTTCTTCGCCGGTTTCGCCTGTCCGGATCCGGATGGCCTGTTCCAGTTCAGTCACGAAAATCTTGCCGTCACCAATCTTGCCGGTGTTGGCTGCCTTGGTGATCGACTCAATGACCTGGTCGAGCAGGTTGTCGCCAATGGCAACTTCCACTTTGACCTTGGGCAGGAAGTCCACCACATATTCCGCGCCACGATAGAGTTCTGTGTGGCCTTTCTGACGACCGAAGCCTTTGACTTCAGTGACGGTAACGCCTTGCACGCCAATCTCGGATAGTGCCTCACGGACATCATCCAATTTGAAAGGCTTGATGATCGCTGTCACAAGTTTCATTGCTTTCTCCTTGGTAAAGCCGTCCCAACAGTGAGGGCCGTCGGCCGATTGTTGAGTTCGGAATGCTGCCACCTCGCACACCAATTGTGCGGATTGCGTACGAGGGCTTTAGCATCGGGTATGCCAACGCAAAAAAAGTTTTTTAAAACAAAGTCATAGATATTACACGTTCCAGATTGGCGCAAAGATATGCACCAAAAAAGAGCGCACTGCCGCCCCGTGAGCCAAATTGGAGCGGGCCCAGGGAGCGCGGCAGGCAGCCATTATACTGCCGACCGGGTACAGTATGGCAGGGGCAGCGCTGTGATACACTCCCGGACACCGGTGACTGGCTCAGGGCCAGGCCGAATACGATTCCAACCAGTGAGGTGATGAGTGAAAGGTCCGCAGGATATCTTCGCCCAGTTACAGGGCCAGTTTGGTCAGTTTGTCCCGGATATGGCCCGCGCGGCCCGGGAAGACTTCGAAGCCCAGGCCCGTGCCACCGTCATGTCGGTGCTGTCCCGTCTGGAGCTGGTGACCCGGGAAGAGTTTGACGCCCAGCAGGCGGTACTGATGAAAACCCGGGAGAAGGTGGAAGCGCTGGAACAACGGGTGGCCGCACTTGAGGCCAGTCACCAGCAGCCATAGCCTCAGAGCCTTTAGGGGGCGGCGGGATGCCGTGCCTGACTCTCATCATTTACCAGAATGCCAGGGAAGGTTGTTATGCTTGCCATTGTTCATTCCCGCGCCTGTATTGGCGTGTCCGCACCGCCTGTCACGGTTGAAGTTCACTTGTCTGGTGGACTGCCGGCGCTGTCCATTGTGGGGCTTCCGGAAACCGGTGTGCGTGAAAGCAAGGAACGTGTTCGCAGCGCACTGCTGAACGCCGGGTTCGAGTTCCCGGCCCGCCGGATTACGATCAATCTGGCCCCCGCGGATCTTCCCAAGGAGGGTGGCCGGTTCGATCTTCCCATTGCTCTTGGCATTCTCGCCGCTTCCGGGCAGATTCCGCCGGAAAGCCTGTCATCCTGTGAGTTTCTTGGTGAGCTGTCTCTTGATGGTGCATTGCGGCCCCTCAAGGGTGTGTTGCCGGCGGTGCTGGCCGCGCGCCAGGAGGGGCGGGCATTGCTGGTGCCCAACGCCAATGCCGCCGAAGCGGCCCTGGCCAGCGAGGACGATGTGCTGGCCGCCGGGCATCTGCTGGCGGTCTGTGAGCACTTGCACGGCCGTGCCAGGCTGGTGCCGGTGCTAAAAGCTGATCTGGCGCCGGTGGCCGACCAGGGCGAGAGGCCGGACCTGTCCGATGTCCGAGGGCAGCGAGTGCCCCGGCGGGCGCTGGAAGTGGCGGCGGCCGGTGGCCATAACCTGCTGTTCTTCGGACCACCGGGCACCGGCAAAAGCATGCTGGCCAGCCGTTTGCCGGGGCTGTTGCCAATGCTTGATGACCGGGCCGCCATGGAGGTGGCCAGTGTCCATTCTGTGGCCGGCCTGCCCGTTGGTCACGGCGGCTGGCGGCAACCCCCGTTTCGTGCGCCGCACCACACCGCGTCCTCGGTGGCCATGGTGGGCGGCGGCAGCAGCCCACGGCCGGGGGAAATCTCTCTGGCCCATCGCGGCGTACTGTTCCTTGACGAGTTGCCCGAATTCGAGCGCCGGGTGCTGGAGGTTCTGAGGGAGCCGATGGAAACCGGGGAAATTGCCATCAGCCGGGCCGCGCGGCAGGTCACTTACCCGGCCCGTTTTCAGGTGGTGGGGGCGATGAATCCCTGCCCCTGCGGTTACAGTGGGCACCCCACGATCGAGTGCCAATGCACGCCCCAGCAAGTGATGCGCTACCGTTCGAAAATTTCGGGCCCTCTGCTGGACCGTTTCGATCTGCATGTCGAAGTACCGGTACAGGGGGGCGAGATCCTGATGCAACAGGGGGGTGACGGCGAATCGAGCGCGACGGTGCGGGAGCGGGTTGCCATCGCCCGGCAACGGCAGGTGGCCCGGCGCTGTGTTAACGCCGCGCTGGCCGGTCGGGCACTGCACGAAGCCTGCCGGCTGGACCGGGAGGGTGAGCGGCTGTTGTCCGGCGCTCTTGAAAAGCTGGGGCTGTCGGCCAGGGCATTGCACCGGATATTACGGGTAGCACGGACGCTGGCGGACCTGGATGGCCAGGAGCACCTGGCCAACAGTCATCTGGTTGAGGCCCTGGGCTATCGCCAGCTGGACCGGCAACAGGGCCGGAACTCACCGATATCCGCCTGAGATTGCTCACACTGGTAAACTGTCGGCAACACCCGTTACTCAGAACCCGCTGACAGCGGTTGAGGATGATCAATGACCGAACAGAAAACACCGAAAGACGCCGCCGTGGATTCATCGGTAACCACCCGGCGTGGCATTCGCAGCTTTGTGCTGCGCCAGGGGCGGATGACCGAGGGCAAGAAAAAGGCCTACGAGCGCAGCTGGCCAGTCTATGGACTGAGCAGGGAGCATGGCATGAT
>CBIHLH010000087.1:0-14976 GCA_966210405.1 uncultured Marinobacter sp. | reverse complement strand
GTGGAGGCCTGTCATTGAAGTGGATCTTTTCGCTCGCTGTCGTTGGTGGCTTCATCGGCTTCATCGTTTATCTCAATTCGGTACCCACCAGCGGCCCCGTTTCATCACCCCAGCAGGCCCGTAGCACGGAATCCCGGCCAGAGAGCGCGCCGGCCACCACCGAGGAGAAGAAGCCTGAATTTCGTTTCTACGACATGCTCCCGGAGTCGGAAGTGGTGCCGCCCAAGGTCGAAGAATACGCACCGGGCCCGGTCAAACAGGACTTCAACTATGTGATCCAGTCCGGCTCTTTCCGGAGCAAGGAGGATGCCGAGCGGCAACGCGCCCAGATTGCCTTCCAGGGGCTCAGGGCCTCTGTCCAGCGTATCGACCTGGATAATGGCTCCATCTGGTTCAGGGTCAACGTTGGCCCCTTCACGTCCCGAAGCCAGATGAACTCCGTCGTCGACAAACTGGTTTCGATCAATATCCAGCCACTGGTCCGGAAGATCCCCAAGGAGGGGTGATCTCTTGAATTCCCCCCAAAAGCCTCCATAACCAACGGACACCAGGTTTAATCAGGCAATTGGAGCCCAAATGACTACCATACTTTCCGTCAGGCGTGATGATGAGGTTGCCATGGGGGGCGACGGGCAGGTGTCCCTCGGCAACACCGTCATGAAAGGAAACGCTCGCAAAGTCCGCCGCCTCTACAATGGCAAGGTCATTGCCGGGTTCGCCGGTGGCACGGCAGACGCCTTTACTCTGTTTGAGCGATTCGAGGCGCAACTTGAGAAGCACCAGGGCAACCTGACCCGGGCCGCCGTGGAGCTGGCCAAGGACTGGCGTACCGATCGCGCCCTGCGGCGACTGGAAGCGCTACTGGCGGTGGCCGATAAAACCGCATCGCTGGTGATTACCGGCAACGGCGATGTTATTGAGCCGGAGCAGGGCCTGATTGCCATCGGATCCGGCGGGCCTTATGCCCAGGCCTCGGCTCGGGCATTACTCGAGAACACGGAGCTGTCCGCCCACGAGATCGTCGAGAAAGGCCTCGATATTGCCGCCGACATCTGCATCTACACCAATCACAACCGCACCCTTGAAGTGCTGTCTACCAACGACTGACACGGAGCGACCATGTCTGCAATGACTCCCCGTGAGATAGTTCACGAGCTCAATAAACACATCGTTGGTCAGGAAGAGGCCAAGCGTGCAGTAGCCATCGCCCTGAGAAATCGCTGGCGGCGGATGCAACTCGACAGCGGCCTGCGTGAAGAAATCACACCCAAGAACATTCTGATGATTGGCCCCACCGGGGTCGGTAAAACCGAAATCGCCCGGCGTCTGGCGAAGCTGGCCGATGCGCCGTTCCTGAAAGTGGAAGCCACCAAGTTCACCGAAGTGGGCTACGTAGGGCGGGATGTCGAATCCATTATTCGCGACCTGGCAGACATGGCCGTCAAGATGCTGCGCGAAGCGGAAATGAAGCGCCACGAACACCGGGCCCTGGATGCCGCGGAAGACCGTATTCTGGATGCACTGATTCCACCACCCAGAGACTTCGAGGAAAACAGCCAGCGTGGTGAGGATTCTTCCACGCGCCAGCTGTTCCGGAAAAAGCTTCGGGAAGGCGAGCTCGACGACAAGGAAATCGAGATCGATCTCCGCAACTCGGGCGCCGGCGTGGAAATCATGGCGCCGCCGGGCATGGAAGAAATGACCAACCAGCTCCAGAGCATGTTTTCCAACCTGTCGTCAGACAAGCGCAAAACCCGGAAAATGAAAGTGGCCGACGCCCTGAAGCGGGTGAAGGACGAGGAAGCCGCCAAGCTGGTCAATGAGGAGGAAATCAAACAGAAAGCCATTCAGGCCGTTGAGCAGAATGGCATCGTGTTCATTGACGAGATCGACAAAGTGGCGAAACGCTCGGAAAACACCTCATCGGATGTCTCCCGGGAGGGTGTCCAGCGCGACTTGTTACCGCTCATCGAGGGCAGCACGGTCAGCACCAAATACGGCGCCGTTCGCACCGATCACATCCTGTTTATTGCGTCCGGGGCCTTTCATCTGTCGAAACCCTCGGACCTGATCCCTGAGCTTCAGGGGCGGTTGCCGATCCGGGTCGAACTGCAGGCGCTGACTCCGGACGATTTCAAGCGCATCCTGACCGAGCCGGACGCATCGCTGGTACAGCAGTATGAGGCACTGATGGCCACCGAGGGCGTCTCCCTGACGTTCAACACGGCCGCCATTGCCCGCATCGCGGAAGTGGCCTGGAAGGTCAATGAAACCACCGAGAATATCGGGGCCCGGCGCCTGCATACGGTGCTTGAGCGACTGCTGGAGACACTGTCCTTTGACGCCGGAGACAAGGTCACCGAAGTGTTTGAAGTGACGGCTGAGTATGTCGACGAGAAACTGGGTGAGCTGGCGGAAGACGAAGATCTGAGCCGGTATATTCTGTAACCGTAAAATCGGGGTCAAATACAAAAGAGGTCAGATGGCATGTTCATCTGACCTCTTTTTAGTCAGCCCTGGAAAAAAGATGGGTGACGTTCTCAAGGCCTGTCGCAAGCGTTCCCTTATCTGCCTTTTTCTTTCTGCCCTTGGCCACATACAGCGGCAACATCTCACCGTAAAGACTGGTGCTGATCGTGCGCTGCTCATCCTCAAGCCGGTCCCGCCTCAGCGTAACGCCGTACTTCGCCAGCCTGGGTTCAAGCTGGTCAGCGCGTTCCAGCAGATCCCGCCGGGTCATCTGATAGGCATGCTCACACACCATCCGCCGGGACTGGAAGCTGAACACGTTCGAGAAGAACAGTTTGGCATCGTCCCGTGTGGGCTCGAACAGCAGAATGTCTTTGTCCGGGTAGTCCCGGGCATACTGGGCAATCCCGGACTGCATGCGCGAATACACCATGGTCCGGAACATCTGGGACAGCAGATTCGGCATACCTGAGCGGGTCAGTTCACCGGGCTTCATGGTACCGGCGCGAACGGCGGCACTGGCATCGATGGGCACCTGGGGGTTCACCGCGAACACCAGATCCGCCCCGTCCTCAAAGGCCACCGAGGCGTGCAAACCCTTTCGCAGGGTGCCATCCACGTAGTAACGACCGTCGATGTCCACCGGCACATAGAGCCCGGGCGACGAAGTGCTGGCCTGAATGGCCCTGGAAATCGGTACATGATCAAAGCCCGGTGCCCCAAAGCAGACCGGATCAGTGCTCTCCACGTCCGCGGCAACAATATAGAGACTGCGCTTGAGTTGCCGGAAATCGTTGGTTCGCCCCAACATGGTAAAGGTATGCCTGAGATAGTCGTGCAGCCCTTCGTTGTCAAACAGGCCCGCCGGGGCCGCCTGGGCCAGTATCGTCAGGGCTTCCAGCAGGCTCTGGTCATAGGGATTACCGAGAAAGCGCCGGACGGCCGTCGACACCAGGCCCGGCACCGCCAGCACGCGGCCACCGAGTTCTTGCCGGGCGGGCCGCTAGAAGACCTCAGGATGGCCCGGGTGCACTTCCGCTTCATTGCGCACGAAAATACGGCACAACTGTGCCGTGGTCATCTGGTTCGCCAGGTTGGCCGCCACGAACGAGCCGGCATTCACCCCCACGTAGACGTCCAGATTATTGAAATCGAGCCCGTCGAGGGCCTCATCCAGTGCCCGGAGCGCTCCAATCTCATAAATCCCGCCCAAGGGGCCACCGCCACCCAGGGCAAGTCCGATTCGGGGCGTGGATTCCGTTGGCGCCTTCATAACCTTTCCTTTGCCGGGTAAATGAATAGCCTGATTACGCGTGGTTTAGCCATATGCGTCACACGGTACCAACAGAATTTAGAATACACACCCTATAATCGGCGGGCCCCCGGCAAGTGTTCAGGAAGCCGACGGCTCTGTCAGTGCCACCGTGGTGGATTTCCCCGGCCTCAGGTAACGGCCAAAGCCCGCGTTGCGAAGCGCCAGATCCACGCAGCTCTTGATCACGTGCGGGGAGTCCAGCAGCAGCACATCTTCAAGCAGTTGCATCGCCCATTCACGGCTGATGCTGCGAATCACGGATTTCACCTTGGGCAGGCTGGCGGCGTTCATCGACAGGGAATCGTACCCCATCGCCATTAGCAGCAGCGCGCCACCGGGATCACCGGCCAGCTCGCCGCAGATGCCCACCGGCTTGCCAACCGAGTGGGCATCCTGGGCAATCCGGACCAGCGCCTGAAGCACTGCCGGATGGTAGGAATGATAAAGCTGGGCGACCCTTGGGTTGTTGCGATCTACCGCCAGCAGATACTGGGTCAGATCGTTGGAGCCCACTGACAGAAAGTCGACCCGATCTGCCAGCTCGCGGATTTGATAGACGGCAGCGGGAATCTCAATCATCACACCCACTTTGGGCATATGAATGTCGTAGCCCTCTTCACGAACCTCGTGATACACCCGGTAAATCAGGTGCAGGGACTCTTCCACCTCCGAGATATTGGAGATCATCGGCAACATGATCTGGAGGTTGTTCAGGCCTTCGCTGGCCTTGAGCATTGCCCGCACCTGCACCAGGAAAATCTCCGGGTGATCCAGAGTAACCCGGATACCGCGCCAGCCGAGGAACGGGTTCTCTTCCTTGATCGGAAAGTAGGACAGCGCCTTGTCGCCGCCAATGTCCAGGGTACGCATCGTGACCGGGCTCGGCGCAAAGGCCTCAAGCTGTTCCCGGTAATACTCCCGCTGCTCCTGCTCGGAGGGGAACCGGTCCTTGATCATGAAGGGCACTTCGGTCCGGTACAGACCAATGCCCTCGGCACCGTGGGAAAGCGACCGGACGACATCGGTCATCAGGCCGGTATTTACCAAAAGTGAGACCCGATAGTGATCGGTGGTTTCACAGGGCTTGTCCTTGAGTACTTCAAGCCCCCGAATCAGCTCGTCTTCTTCATCACAGATCGCCTGGTAGTAAGACCGCAGGTCCGAAGACGGCGAAGCGAAGATCTGACCTTCAAAGCCATCAACAATCAACTCCTTGCCATCAAGCTGATTGACCGGAATATCCACCAGCCCCATGACCGTGGGCACACCCATGGCACGGGCAAGAATCGCTACGTGAGAGTTGCTGGAGCCCTTGACCGACACCAGGCCAACCAATTGCCCCTTGGGTACCTCTCCCAGCATGGCGGGTGTGAGCTCTTCGCTGACCAGCACCGTCCGCTCAGGGTAATTCAGGTGTTTCTGCTCACCCTCCTGGAGATGGGAGAGCAAACGCCGACCCAAGTCCCGGATATCAACAGCGCGCTCCTGGAGGTAATGGTCGTCCATCATCTCGAAGTGGCGGATGTATTGCTGAACCACCTGCTTCAACGCACCCTGTGCCCAGATCCCTTCCCGTATCTTGTTATCGACCTCACCGGGCATGGCATCATCGCCCAACATTCTCAGATAGACATCAAACAACGCCTGCTCTTCCGGACGCAGCTGTGAAGCCAGTCGTTTGGCAACTCGCTCGATATCTTCCCGGACTGCCTTTACCGCAGAACGAAACAGCTCCAGTTCCTGATCAATGTCGTCGGTGGGTTTTTCGGGAACCACATCCAGATCGGCCGACGGGTAGACCACGACGCCACTACCTATCGCCACACCCGGCGCACCGGGCACACCACTGAAGCTGACATCGTGCGCCTCTTCACCGGTCAGCGACAGACCGCTGATAGCCCCGGTCGCCTCGCTGTGGGCAATAACCCCGGCGAGCTGGGCCGATACAGTAACCAGGAAGGCCTCTTCGCCCTCGTCAAAACACCGGGAACTCTCCCGTTGCTGAACAACCAGCACGCCCAGAACCCGGCGGTGGTGAATAATAGGAACACCGAGAAAAGAACGGAAACGCTCCTCACCGGTCTCAGGGAAGTAACGATAGCGCGGATGGGATGGCGCATCCTCAAGGTTGATGGGCTCTTCACGGGAGCCAACAAGCCCCACAAGCCCTTCGGAATAGGCCAGGCTGACCTGCCCGACGGCCTTGCGGTAAAGCCCCTCAGTGGCCATCAGGATATAGCGGTTGGTGGCAGGATCGAGCAGATAGACAGAACAGACTTCCGTCCCCATCGCTTTCTGCACACGCGATACGATGATATCCAGTGCCTCCTGCAAATCGCGGGCACTGTTTACCTCTTGTACAAGACTTCGCAGTATGCTCAGCATGGCGGTGTCAGTCCGTCATTTCTGTTGTTCCTTTAAACGCCGGTTCTGCTCGCTCCGGTGCCACTGTTCCATGTTGTAGAACAGCCGCGGTGCGAGTTCCCTCAGCGCCCGTCGATACACTTCACGTTTGAAGGAAACCACCTGCCCCAACGGATACCAGTAGCTTACCCACTGCCAGCCGTCGAATTCCGGTGAATCCGTACCGTCCACGCGAACATGCGCATCCGGCGATATCATCCTCAGCAGGAACCATTTCTGCTTCTGCCCCACGCAAACAGGGTGCGAGTTGTGCCGTACCATCCTCCGGGGAAGACGGTACCTCAGCCAGCCCCGGGTGCAGCTGATGATCTCGACATCGCCGGCACCCAGGCCAATCTCCTCTCCCAGCTCCCGATACAGTGCCTCTTCCGGCGATTCCTCATGCTTGATACCGCCCTGTGGAAACTGCCAGGAGTCCTGCCCTATGCGCCTTGCCCAGAGTACTTCGCCCCTGTGGTTGGCCAGAATGATTCCGACGTTGGGTCTGAAACCGTCTGAGTCGATCACGGCACAGTCCTCTTAAAGTCGGTGGACCGGTCAAAATATCACCGGTCGAATTTGTCCAAGTTGCTCTCATTCTTACAGAAACCCAAGGGTTCGGCAAACGGAGCCGTTGAGGACAGGTCGTGGTAGACTGACGGCTTTGACAAACGCCAAGGGCTCAATGGAGGTAACCGCTTGACGCTCGCAATTTTTGATCTCGACAACACCCTGCTGGCCGGCGACAGCGACCATGCCTGGGGCGCGTTTCTGGTTGAGGAAGGCATGGTAGATGCCGAGGAATACCGCAAAGCCAACGACCGGTTCTATCAGGAATACCTGAACGGCGAACTGGATATGCTGCACTACCTGGGATTTGCATTGCAGCCTTTGGCGAGCCACAGCATGGAACAACTGTTGGTCTGGCGCGAGGCCTTTATGGCCAGGAAAATTCGCCCCATGCTTCAGCGCAAAGCCACCGCCCTGCTGGACAGCCACCGGGAACAGGGCCATACACTGATGATCATCACCGCCACCAATCGCTTCGTGACCGAGCCCATTGCCGAAGCCATGGGCATTGAGCACCTGATTGCCACGGAACCGGAACTGGTCAACGGCCGTTATACCGGCGAGGTGGCCGGCACCCCCAGCTTCCAGGACGGCAAGGTCACCCGGCTTGATGACTGGCTGGACGCCTACGGGGAAAGCCTGGACGGCGCCTGGTTCTACAGTGACTCCCACAACGACCTGCCGCTGCTGAAGAAGGTAGACAACCCCGTCGCCGTCGACCCGGACCCCACTCTGGAGACATTCGCCCGCGACAACGGCTGGAAGGTGATGTCACTGCGGGACTCAGAAGAACCCGGTCAGTGAGCGAACAAAACAGGATTTGATGTAATCGGTCTCGGGAATGCCCGGAATCACCGGATGATCCGGCGCCTGATGCCCCTGCTCCAGCAACTGCACAAAACGGTCGATTTTTCGGCCACCGCCCCGGATGATATCGACCAGCTTCTCCTGGGACAGATGCATGGAGCAGGATGCGGAAACCATCAACCCGTCCCGGTCCAGCAACCGCAACCCCAACTGGTTCAGCCGGGCGTAGGCCTGCTCCCCCGCCTTCTGGTCCCGGCGGCGGGGAATCAGCGCCGGTGGATCAAGCACCACAATGTCGTATTTTTCTTTCTCATCCGCCAGCGCCTTGAGCGCATCAAAGGCATCACCCTCAATCGTCTCCACGTTATCCAGACCATTGAGCCTGGCATTGTGATGAACCGAATCAATGGCGCCCGACGAACTGTCGACACAGGTCACCTGGCTCGCACCGGCACAGGCCGCCTGAATCCCCCAGCCACCAACGTAGCTGAACACATCCAACACCCGTTTACCCGGCGCATAGGCCTGCAAGCGCTGCCGGTTCATCCGATGATCGTAAAACCAGCCGGTTTTCTGGCCGCCCGCCAGAGGCACTTCAAAACGGACACCATTTTCCTCAACCTTCAGCAAACTCACCTCAGGGCCATGGGCCTGCTCCACGTAGGTATCCAGCCCTTCGACGTTGCGCATCTTGCCGTCGTTCTTGAGGATAATCGCTTCCGGATGAACCAGCCGCTGAACCGCCCGGACAACGGCCTCCTTCATCTGCTCCATGCCCGCCGTGGAAATCTGCACCACCACGGTATCATCAAAGCGGTCAATAACCAGACCGGATAACCCGTCACTGTCTCCGAATACCCAGCGGTAAAACGGCTTGTCAAACAGCCGGTCACGAAGCGCGAGGGCCGCCTCCATGCGCTGGGTCAGACGCTGCGGAGTCATCCCCTGGGCCGCATCACGGCTGATCAGACGACCACAAATCAGGGCATGGGGATTTACGAACACCGTCCCCAGCGGCTTGTCGTTATCCGCCCGCAGCTCCGCCTGGGCGCCGGCCTCAAAATCCGTCAGCGGGCTGCGGCGGGTATCAACCTCATTGCTGTATATCCAAAGATGACCAGCGCGGAGACGGCGCTCGGCACCCTTGCGTAAATACAGAACCGGAAACTTCATGGTGACCACCTGATGGAAGGTAAAAAGAAAATGTCAGTAAGTTGATCGGAAGACAACTCCAGACTACGGGAGCCATCGGGCAGGCCTTTCCAAAACTGTGCGGAGCCAGGGATGGCGGAGCCCAAGCGCCACAGGGATGTGCTTGAGCGTGTTTTGGAAAGGCCTGCCCGATGGCTCGGACTGCGTGGCGGGACTAATCCTGAGCAGCCACATGCTCCGCATAGGCGGTGGCATCCATCAGGCCATTCAGCTCGCCGGGATCCGACAGCCTGACCCTGAACAGCCAACCATCGCCGTAGGGGTCCTCATTCACCTTCTCGGGCTCGCCTTCCAGGTTGTCATTCACCTCAACGACCTCACCGGTCACCGGGCTGAACACATCCGATGCGGATTTAACCGATTCAGCAACACCAGCCTCTTCTCCCCCATTCACCGTGACACCCACCTCTGGCACGCCGATATACACCACGTCGCCCAATTGCTCCTGGGCGAAATCGGTAATGCCGACGGTCGCAGTACCGTCGTCAGACACCCGGACCCATTGATGGGTTTCAATATATTTCAGATCTGTAGGTACGTCGCTCATAGTCAGATTCCCAGATGGATTTTTTCGCGCAGTTTAACCGAAGAACCTAGCTCCAGCGAACCTCACGGGCCAGAGTCATGAACGAATTCAGATAATCCACGCTCCGATCCCGCTCCCGGAGGCCCAGAAAAATCTGTTTGGGAATGCCGGCCCGGCCCAGCCTGACCGGACGCACCGGCATTTTTCCGCCGTAATCATTCACCAGCCAGCGGGGCAGTGCAGCCACGCCGCGCCCCGCCGCCACCATTTGCAACATGATATCCGTGGTTTCAATGGTTTTGTGGCGAGCCGGACTGGTATGGGCCGGCAGCAGGAAACGGGTATAGATATCCAACCGCTCAATTTCCACCGGGTAAGTAATCAGGGTCTCGCGCTCCAGGTCCTCCGGCTCGGCCCAGGGCCGTTCCGCCAACGGGTGGTCGCTGGCCACCACCAGCACCTGCTCGTAATCAAATACCGGCTCGAAGACCAGCCCCGGGCGATGCAACGGGTCCGGGGTCACCAGCATATCGATCTCATGACCAAACAGCGCACCAATACCGCCGAACTGGAATTTCTGCTTGACGTCCACATCCACACCCGGCCACTGCTCGAGGTAGGGACCCACCACTTTCAGCAGCCACTGGTAACAGGGATGGCATTCCATCCCGATACGCAGGGTTCCGCGCTGGCCCTTGGCAAACTGGCCAATCAGCATTTCCGCATGTTCGAGCTGCGGCAACAGTCGGTTCGCCAGCGAGAGTAAATACTCACCCGATTGCGTTAACCGCAACTGCCGTCCTTCCCTTACCCAGACCTGGGTTCCCAGGTGTTGCTCCAACTTTCTGACTGAATGGCTCAGTGCTGACTGGGTCAGATGGAGCTTCTCCGCGGCAGCGGTCAGCGAGCCCTGCTGCGCCACCGCCCGAAGAATCTCAAGGTGTCCGCGTTCAATCATCCTGACGAGCCCATGCTTTTATGAGTGAAATTCATAGAGTTGTGAAATATTACCATTATTATTCATTTTGTCGACCGGATAACCTAGCCCTTCATTCAATTCGCCAGATACCGTTGAAGGACAGACATCATGGTTACCACACATTCCCTCGGCTTCCCCCGAATCGGCGCCCGCCGAGAACTCAAGTTTGCCCAGGAAGCCTTCTGGAGAGGCACCGTCAGCGAGCAAGACCTGCAAATCACCGGCGCCGACCTGAGACGCCGACACTGGCAGAGCCAGCAACGCCTTTCACTGGTTCCGGTGGGCGACTTCTCATTCTACGACCAGGTGCTCGACATGAGCGCGACTCTGGGGAACCTGCCGGCCAGGGTCAGCGATACCAGTGGCAGTGAACTGGATCGCTACTTTCGGGTCGCCCGGGGCCGGTCCGCAGAGGATCATGGCTGTTGCGGTGTTCAGGCCGGGGAAATGACCAAGTGGTTCGACACCAACTATCACTACATCGTGCCCGAATTCGATGCCGACACCCGCTTCTCTCTCCACCCCGAACGACTGCTCAGCCAGATTGAGGAGGCCAGGGCTCAGGGGCTGACCCCCAAACCGGTCATTATTGGCCCGGTTACCTATCTGTGGCTGGGCAAGACCAAGGACGACAGTGACCGGCTGGCATTGCTCGACCGCCTCCTGCCAGTCTACTCCGAGCTGCTGAACCTGTTGGCAGACAACGGCGTGGAATGGGTTCAGGTGGACGAGCCAGCCCTGGTGACCGAGCTCAACGGTGCCTGGCGCCACGCCTTCAGCCTGGCCTACCACCAGCTCAAAACCAGTGCGCCGAGCCTGCTGTTGACCACCTATTTCGGTGAGCTACGGGAAAACCTGCAACTTGCCTGTGAGTTACCTGTGGCGGGCCTGCACCTGGACGCCATCAGTGCCGGGAATGAGGTTGCACGGGTGGCCGACTGGCTGCCGGCACACAAACGCCTGTCGCTGGGAGTAATCAATGGCAGGAACATCTGGAAAACCAACCTGAACGGAACGCTCGACTGGCTGGAGCCGCTCCATGAAAAGCTGGGGGACCGGCTTTGGCTTGCACCGTCATGCTCATTGCTGCACGTGCCGGTCGATCTTGACAGTGAACAATCACTGGACCCCGAGATACGCGGCTGGCTGGCATTTGCCCTGCAAAAACTGAGCGAACTGGATACCCTGGCCACCGCGCTCACACAGGGGCGGCAGGCCGTTCAGGATCAACTCGACGAAAATGCCCGGGCGATTGCGCAACGCCAGGCTTCAACCCGGGTGCACAACCCGGATATCGCGTCGGCCACGGCGGACATCACCCCCGAGATGGGCCATCGGCAGAGCCCCTATGCCGCCCGAATCGCCGTGCAACAGGCCAGGCTGAACTTGCCGGTCTTTCCGACCACCACCATCGGTTCGTTTCCCCAAACCCCGGAGATCCGACAGACCCGACTGCAGTTTCGCAAGGGCGAACTGACCGAGGCGGCCTACACCCGGAAAATCCGGGATGAGATTGCGCACTGTGTCCGTGAACAGGAAGCCCTGGAGCTGGACGTTCTGGTGCATGGCGAGGCCGAACGCAACGACATGGTGGAGTACTTCGGTCAACAGCTCGATGGCTATGCCTTCAGCGAGTTTGGCTGGGTGCAGTCCTACGGCTCCCGCTGCGTCAAACCGCCGATTCTGTACGGTGACATCGCCCGCCCGAAAGCCATGACCGTGGACTGGATCCGCTATGCGCAGTCGCTCACCAACAAACCACTGAAGGGCATGCTCACCGGCCCCGTCACCATCCTGAACTGGTCATTCGTGCGAGACGACCAACCTCGCAAGGACACCTGCCTTCAGCTCGCCCTGGCCATCCGGAAGGAGGTGCTGGATCTGGAAGCCGCGGGCGTGAGCATTATCCAGATTGACGAAGCCGCGCTCCGGGAAGGGCTGCCCCTGCGCACGCCAGACTGGCACGACTACCTGGACTGGGCCATTGAAGCATTCCGGATCACCGCGAACGGCGTACGGGACGACACCCAGATCCACACCCACATGTGCTATTCGGAGTTCAACGATATCCTGGAAGCCATTGCCCGCATGGATGCCGATGTCATTACCATCGAAACCTCAAGATCGGACATGGAATTACTGGATGCTTTCAAGGGGTTCCAGTACCCCAACGATATCGGGCCCGGCGTGTACGACATTCACTCACCCAACGTGCCCGGGCAGGCACAGATTACCGCGCTGATGAAGAAGGCGGCGGAACGGATCCCCCGGGAGCGGCTCTGGGTCAACCCGGACTGCGGGCTCAAGACCCGGCAGTGGCAGGAAGTCGTTCCGGCACTGAAAGGGATGGTGGCCGCGGCCAAAGAACTGCGGGAAGCGGTTCAGTAACCGGTGCTGCCCTGATCGAGCTCAAACCGGAAATTCACGGCCCGGCGCACTTCCGTTGTGAAGGCGCCGGAGTCACCGAACTCGAACCAGCGATAGCCTGGTGCCAGGGGCTCCACGGCAAACTGACTGGAGCCGGTGGTAAACTGGATGCAGGTGGATGGCGTGGCCAACAGTTGCACGCCGTTACGGCTCAGATCGTGTTCCTGGTGGATATGGCCCCATAGCACAACCCTGACCTGCGGGAACCGGTCAATCACCTCCCAGAATTCATCCCGGTTGCGCAGACCGATCTGCGCCATCCAGTCCGAACCGATATCCACCGGATGGTGGTGCAACGTCACCATGGCGGG
Organism: uncultured Marinobacter sp.; assembly: GCA_966210405.1. GTDB lineage: Bacteria > Pseudomonadota > Gammaproteobacteria > Pseudomonadales > Oleiphilaceae > Marinobacter. The sequence goes on along the minus strand of CBIHLH010000087.1, from coordinate 1,957 downwards.
CACCTCGGGATAGAGCGCCAGTGAATCCGCCAGGAACGACAACTCAGACTCCGCAAGCTCGCCGAAGACCTGCCCGGGTACTGACGAATCCAGAAGCACGAATTGCCAGCCACCCTGAATGATATGGCGTCGGTTGGCCCGGTACTCCCGGGCAACCGTTGCGAGATTGCGGTTGTCATCGTGATTGCCGGCAATCCAGGCTGAACCGCAGGGAAACACCTGCAGGCTCTCGCCGAAGGTACGGTAGGCTTCAATGGAACCGTCCTGGGCCAGGTCCCCTGTCGCGAGGATCAGGTCAGGTTGGCCGTGCGCCTTCAGCACTTCATCAATGACTGCACAGAGGCTCTGGCGTGTGTTAACGCCCAACAGCTCACCATCAGCGTGCGCCATCAAATGCGGATCGGTCAGTTGCAGTACCCGGAGTGGCCGGGTGCCTTGCTGTTTGGTCATGGCCGTATAGGTCTACTCGCTGCACAACACGTGGTATTGAAGCAGTGTACGACGACAAATGCCGGACTTATCACTCCGGAATGGAACGGGAGTCACATTCTCGTCAGGCTACGACAATCGTTTGCAATTTTTGACAACTATGGCACACCGGCGCGGCCAGGCCACACCACTTTAGTCGCGCTTCGGTCAGGACGCTTCAGAAAACCGGAATCAGTCCACACCTTCGCCGGCCGACCAGGCCGCGTGCTCCATCGGCAAATGGCCGAAACGCAGGCAGTAGTCCAGCCAGTCCGCAAGGAAACCGTTCACCTGAACCTTCTCATCGGGATGGTGCATAAAGCGGTTGGGGTAATCGTTCACCGGTGCAATCTGACTGTCCCGGTAACAACTGATAACCTCCGCCATTCGGGCATCGTGGTACACCCGCACCGTCATTTGCGGATTATTCAGCCAGCGACCGGAGTTATGAACCTGTTGCAGTAACAGGGTTTCGGTGAATCTTGCGGTTTGCAGCACCTCGATACGAACGCGGCCCAGGTAGAGGTTTTCCCGATGCAGCTCGAACTCGCACGCGGGCTTGCCGCCCACCTCCAACTGACGAAGCTTGGCCAGGCGCTGATAGTTACCATCGCACAGCGCGCCGAGCTGTCTCAAATCCGGCACATACCGGCGCGGTTTCATGGTCCACTCACCCACTACGGCCACCCTTCCCGCAACCGGGACCGATTCAGTTGAAGCCACTGCAGGGCAATAATGGCGGCCGCATTGTTGACCCGGCCATCGTAAATCATGGCGATGGCGTCCCGGGCCGAAAAAACATGGGCACGAATGTCTTCGTGTTCGTGCTCAACCCCGTACAGGCCGCCCGCGGACTCGGTGCTGATGCGACCGCAATACAGGTGGATCATTTCAGTCGTGCCACCGGGGGACACCAGGTAGTCGCAGATTTTCTCAAGCTTGCTGAAAGAAAGCCCCGCTTCCTCCTGCCCCTCCCGCTGGGCAACGTCCTCGGAAGACTCACCCTGCTCGTTCATGCCGGCAACCAGCTCGAGTAACCAGGGCGATTGGTTTCGTCCGAGCACCCCGAGCCGGAACTGCTCCAGCAATACCACTTCATCACGCTCAGGGTCGTAGGGCAACACGCAGGTGGCATCACCGCGGACAAACAGTTCCCGGGTGAACACCGGCATCTGGCGGCCGTCAAAGCGCGGGTGTGTCAACCAGAGCTTGTCCATACGGAAAAAGCCCTGGAAAACGGTTTCCCGTTTTTCGACGGTCACATCGCTGGCGTTGAACTGGAACGGTTTGGTCATCATGCATCCGGTTGCTCGTTTAATTTTGAACGATAGCCGTTGGCTGTCGTTTATTGCAAGCCCCTTGCTTCTGGCTTCGGCGACAGGTCAGTGTTGGGGGCGACTTCCCAAAACACGCTCCTTGCGGCACATCCATGTGACGCTTGGGCTCCGCCATCCATGGCTCCGCACAGTTTTGGGATGTCGCCCCCAAC
>CBIHLH010000086.1:0-15154 GCA_966210405.1 uncultured Marinobacter sp. | reverse complement strand
GGCGTAGCTGGGCGCTGGGGTCGGCGGGCGGCACAAAGGGGCCGGGCTTGAAGCCGGCGCCGGCCCTGCCGAAGGAGCGGTGAAACCAGATGGCCAGTGCTCGCGCCACTTTCAGCCCGTCCATGGCTTCTTTGTGTTGGGTGCGGAACTGATGAGTGGCCTTGTTGCCCTCAATGCGCAGGATGTGGAACAGCTCCTTGATCTGCGGCTCGAGGCGCAATTCCCGGTTCAGGCGGTACAGCAATTCAGACTGGCCGGTTTGTGCGTCAAACTCGATGCCGGAGAGTGCGGCCAGGTGCTGGGCCAGGGCTTCGCCGAGTTGGCGCAGTTTGATCAGGGTGGTGTTGGGATCACTGGCGAAAGCACGTTCGGCAGATTCGGCCAGTTCCACGAATAAAGCGTCGTGCTCTGACAGAAACGAAAAGTTGCCGGATGTGTATTCCGTTGCCTTGTTCAATGTATCCCTCCGCGACAGTCTTACCGCAGGACATTAGCAGACTTATCAAGGATACAGAAACGCTGAGCCGGTATCGGTAACGGCGAAAAACAGAATTCAGGGAGAGGAATGGTCGGCGTGGCAGGATTCGAACCTGCGACCCCTTCGTCCCGAACGAAGTGCGCTACCAAGCTGCGCCACACGCCGATCAACGGGCGGTATTATACGGATTCGCCGTTGGTTTGCCAGCCCCGTTGCGGCCCCGTGGAGAAAAAAGTCTGGTCAATGATCCACCTTCCGTAGCCCTGGGCCATCAGCCTACCGGGAATTCGGTTTCGGCGTAACGCACCAGCGATTTCCGGCGCATGGTGAGCATGTAGCCGAGGGTCAGCGGGCCGACCCGCCCGACCACCATCACCACCATGATGATGACTTGCCCGGCCCAGCCGAGGTCGCCGGTAATGCCCCGGGACAGGCCGACGGTGCCAAACGCGGACACCACCTCGAAGGCGATATCCAGGAAGTCCGCCTTGACCACAACGCTGAGACCGATGACGCCCAGGAAGATCACGGCCATGGCGATGGTTGTCACCGCCAGAGCCTTGAGCACCGTTTCGGTGGACAGGGAGTTGCGGCCGACGGTGGCGGTGAGGTTGCCCTTGAGGAAGGCCCGGGTGGCGGACATCAGGACGATAAAGGTGGATAGTTTGATGCCGCTGGCGGTGGAGTTGGGGGCGCCACCGATAAACATCAGCAGCAGGAACAGCACACTGGTGCCGGCGGTCAGTGCGCCAATATCCAGGGTGTTGAAGCCGGCGGTGCGGGGGACCGTGGCCTGGAACCAGGACGCCAGGAGTTTGTCGCCGAAGCTGTCCAGGGTGCCGAGAGTGGCGGGGTTGCCGTACTCCAGAACCAGGAACAGGGCCATGGCCGCCAGGTTGATGATCAGTGTGGCGGAGAGTATCAGGCGGGTGTAGACCGAGAGGCCGGTTAACCGGCGCTTCTCGAAGAGTTCCCGGGCCACCAGGTAGCCCATGCCGCCGATGATGAACAATCCGGTGATGGTCAGCGAGACACCGGCATGGGACACGTAGGCACTGAGGCTGTCCGCCGACAGCCCGAATCCGGCGTTGTTGAAGGCGGATACGCTGTAGAACAGGGCGTGGTAAAGCCCGTCAGCCCAGCCTTTATCCGGCACGAAAAAGCAGGCCAGCACCACCACGCCGATGGTTTCGACCACCAGTGCAAACAGCGCGATGGAGGCGCCGGCGGTTTTGGTGGTGCTCAGGGATATTTCATTGAACGCTTCCTGGGCCGCGAGGTGGTGGCTCAGCCCCAGTTTGAAGCCCAGGGCCAGGGCGGTGAGGACCGCAAAGGTCATCAGCCCCAGCCCGCCCAGTTGGATCAGCGCGAGAATGACCAACTGCCCGAACAGGGTAAACTGGGTGCCGGTATCCACCACCACCAGGCCGGTCACCGTGACCGCCGAGGTGGCGGTGAAGGCCGCTTCCAGCCAGGTGACGGGTGCGGTGGTGGCCCAGGGCAGTTTCAGCAGGCAGGTACCCAGGGTAATCAGGATCAGGAAGCCTTCGATCAGTAAGCCGGGCGGGCTGATGCGTTTGGGCCCGGTCCGGCCCGGGCGGGGGCCAATGGGGAGCAGATCGCGGGATTGCAGGCGCATGACGGTTACAGGTAATCCGCGATTTTACGGAACTCGTCCAGGGCCCCGCCCAATACCAACTGGTCGCCTTTTTCGAGTGTTGCCGTATTGGTGGGAGACAGGCGGCAGTCTCCGCCCCGCTTGATCACCAGTGGTGTAATCTCCGCCCCGGTCTGTGCCAGAATGTCGGTCAGCCCCCGCCCGGCCAGCGCCTCGCCTGCCACCACTTCGACGATGTACTGCTCGTCGCCCAGGCCGATATAATTCTGGACCCTCGGGTAGTTAAGTTCCTGGGCGATGCGTACGCCCATCTCAAATTCCGGTGCGATGACCCGGTGAACTCCCAGGCGTTGCAGGATTTTCTGGTGTTGAAGGGTCAGCGCCTTGGCCCAGATCTTCGGGATGCCGAGGTTCAGCAGGTGCATGGTGGCCAGGATGGTGCCTTCGAAATTCCGGCCGATGGCAACTACACCCACGTCGTAATCGGATATGTTCAGTTCTTCCACCGCCTGCTCATCGGTGACATCGGCAATCACCGCATGGGTGATGTTTTCCGACAGCCGGTCGACGATGTGCTCATCCGAATCGATGCCCAGCACGTCATGACCAAGCCGGGTCAGTTCCCGGGCGATGGTTTCCCCGAACACGCCCAGCCCGAGGACAACAATTTGCTGTTTTTTCTGCACGATGGTCACCCCGTGGTTGGTGGGAAGTAGGATTCGGCCCGCAAAGGTGTATAAACGGCTCTTTGTTCGATGTCACCGGATTATGCGGTACACTTGCCGTCCATTCAAAACCGGATGTCGGGGTTCGGCGCGCAGTGAACGTCTTGCCAATCGTCCAGATTCTGGGATTTCTGCTGATTCTGCTCAGCTTTCTGATGACCCTGCCCGTCAACCTGCTGGCCCTGGGCGATACCCCGGACTGGCAGGCGTTCGTCAAGTCGGCAACGGTCTGTTTTGTCATTGGCCTGACGGCCCTTGGACTGGCCGGCCGGAAAAAACACGCCCTGCGCCAGCGCCAGATGTTCATGCTGACGGTATCGGCCTGGATTGTCATTCCGCTGGTTTCCAGCATGCCGCTGCTACTCAGTGACCTCAACCTGAGCGTTACCGATGCCTTCTTCGAGAGCATCTCCGGGGTGACCACCACCGGGTCCACGGTGCTTGTGGGTCTGGATCACCTACCGGACGACATTCTGTTGTGGCGATCCATCATGCAATGGATGGGCGGTATCGGGATCATCGGCATGGCCGTTGCCATTTTGCCGTTCCTGCGTATCGGCGGTATGCGCCTGTTTGCAACGGAGTCGTCCGAGTGGAGTGAGAAGGTCGTGCCTCGCACCAACAGCCTGGCGAGGAGCCTGGTGCTGATCTACCTCGGGCTGACAGCAAGCTGCATCCTGACGTACTGGCTGTTGGGGATGAATCTGTTCGAGGCCCTGAATCATGCCCTCACCACCGTCTCCACCGGGGGCTACTCGACGTCGGACAATTCCATGGGCCAGTTTGATTCGCTCCCGATTCTGCTGGCGTCGACGGTATTCATGGCGATTGGTGGCATGCCGTTCTTTCTTTTTGTGCGTTTTGCCCACGGCCAGCGCCAGCCCCTGCTGAGGGATCAGCAGGTTCGCTTTTACCTGGTCCTGTTGGTGATAGTCGCGCTGTTGCTGACGGTGTATCGGCTGTTCAATGAATCGGTGGATCCCATAGAGGCGTTCGTGCACGCGCTGTTCAACGTCACCTCGGTGGTGACTACCACCGGCTTTGCCTCCCAGGATTACTCGTTGTGGGGACCCTTCGCGGTGGTGATTTTCCTGTTTATTACCTTCGTGGGTGGCTGCTCCGGCTCCACGGCAGGGGGTATGAAGATCTTCCGCTTCCAGTTGTCCATGCTGCTGTTGCGGGAACAGGTGCGGCGCTTATTGCATCCTCATGCGGTCTTTGCCCGCAAATACAACGGCCGGTTGATCAGCGACGACATCGTGGCCTCGAGTGTGGCCTTCTCTTTTATTTTCCTGGCAACCCTGGCGCTGGTAACCGCCATACTCGGAGCCCTGGGGCTGGATCTGGTGACCAGTCTGTCCGGTGCCGCCACCGCACTGACCAATGTCGGTCCGGGTTTGGGCGATACCATCGGCCCGGCGGGGAATTTCCAGCCGCTTCCGGATCCTGCGAAGTGGGTACTGATGATCGCCATGGTGCTGGGGCGCCTGGAGCTGCTGAGTGTTTTCGTTATGCTGTCGGGGGATTTCTGGAGAAGCTGACCGCCGGCGTCCAGCCGGGCCATGGGTTTGCGGTTAACCCGTGGTGGGCAGCAGGGAAATATCCGCCACCCTCAGGAACAGGTTACGCAGGCGGTTGAGCAGTGCCAGGCGATTGTTGCGCACCGCTTCGTCGTCGGCCATCACCATCACTTCATCGAAGAAGTTGTCCACCGGCGCCCGCAAGCTGGCCAGGGAGCTCAGGGCACTGGCGTAATTACCGTTTTCGAACAGTGGCACAACCTGTTCTGCCTGCTGGTCCACCTGTTCTGCCAGGGCCTTTTCAGCGTTGTCCTGCAGCAGGCTGGGGTCGACGGTTTCACCGATACGGTCGCCACCCTGCTTGGTCAGGATGTTGGATACCCGCTTGTTGGCACCGGCGAGGGCCTGGGCTTCCGGCAACTGGCGGAAGGCTTCCACTGCCTTTACACGGCGGTCGAAGTCCAATGGCCGGGTCGGGCGGCGGGCGTGTACCGCCAGGTAGACTTCGGCGCTGATGCCCTGTTCCTCATAATGGGCACGGAAGCGTTCCAGCATGTAATCCACCACGGTATCGGCCACGTTCGGCTCGGTGATGCTGGTGTGTTCCTCTTCGGCCCATTCACACAGAGTCTGCAGATCCAGCGGTAGCTCACGCTCGATGATGATGCGCAGCACGCCCAGGGACGCCCGGCGCAGGCCAAAGGGATCGCGGGTGCCGGAGGGCGGCTGGTTGATGCCGAACAGGCCCACCAGGGAATCGATCCGATCAGCAATGGCCACCGCACAGCCGGTCAGGGTGGTGGGCAGATCGTCGCCCGCGAAGCGCGGCATGTACTGTTCGTTCAGGGCACTGGCGATGTCTTCGTGCTCGCCATCGTTGGCGGCATAGTAGCGCCCCATGATGCCCTGAAGGTCGGTGAATTCCAGCACCATCTCGGTGACCAGGTCGGTCTTGGCCAGCATGGCGGCACGTTTTGCCAGTTCGGGATCACTGTTCATAACCCGGGCAATTTTTCCGGCCAGCGCCGCAACACGCACCGATTTGTCGTAGAGGCTGCCGAGCTTTTCCTGGAACACGATCGGTTTGAGGGCATCCACACGGTCCTCAAGTGTCGTCTTCCGGTCGGTGTCGTAGAAGAAGGCCGCATCGGACAGACGGGGCCGGATCACCTTCTCGTTACCGGAGATCACCTGGGACGGATCCTTGCTCTGGATATTGGCCACGGTAATGAACAGGGGCAGCATGTCGCCGTTGGCCGCCACCACGTGGAAGTATTTCTGGTGCTCCTTCATGGAGGAAATCAGGGCTTCGGCCGGCACGTTGAGGAAGCGCTCCTCGAAACGTCCCATCAGCGGCACTGGCCATTCATTCAGAGCCGTCACTTCGTCCAGCAGGCTTTCGTCAATCACGGCCTTGCCGCCAGCCTCTTTTTCGGCCAGCTGATTTATTCCGGCGCGGATCTGTTCCCGGCGCTCGGCGAAGTCGGCAATAACGTAGCCCTCCTGCTTGAGCACCACTTCGTAATCGTCCGGTGTCGGCACGATCAGGGATTTCGGGCAATGGAACCGGTGGCCCCGGGTCTTGTTGCCGGGTTTCAGACCCATGACCGGGGTATCGATGACCTTGTTGCCGAACAGCAGCACAACCCAGTGCACCGGGCGAACAAACTCGGTCCGGTGGGCACCCCAGCGCATGCGCTTGGGGATGGGCAGGGCGGCCAGGGACCGGTCCACCAGCTCCGGCATCAGTTCCACGGTGGGTTTGCCCTTGTCGACGGTGCGGTAGACCACCCAGGCGCCTTTGTCGGTTTCCAGGGTGTCGAGCTGGTCGGGGGTCACGCCCAGGGACGTGGCAAATCCGGTCAGTGCCCGGGTCGGGTTACCGGCGTCGTCGAAGGCGGCTGTCACCGCCGGGCCGCGCTTTTCCACCGGTTTGTCCGGCTGGGCGTCAGAGAGATCGCGAACGCGGACCGCCAGCCGGCGGGGGGCCGCGAAAGCCTCGACCTGGCCGAATTCGATGTCGGCGTCTTTAAGGCCGTCGGCGATACCGCGGGTGAATGCTTCAGACAGCGTTGCGAGGGCCTTGGGCGGCAGCTCTTCGGTGCCGATTTCGACCAGAAAATCCTGTGTTGCCATGGTTATGCGTTCCCCTGTTCCTGCGGTGCCTTCTTCGCCTTCTTACCCTTTTTGCCCTTTGCCTTGTCGTCGGCAGCCCCGGCGGCGGCCAGAACTTCCTTGCGCAGGGCCTCGGGGGCCAGCGGGAAGCCCAGTGCCCGGCGACTGTCGAAGTAAGCCTGGGCCACGGCCCGGGCCAGGGTACGTACGCGCAGGATAAAGCGCTGGCGCTCGGTCACCGAGATGGCGTGGCGGGCATCCAGCAGGTTGAAGGTGTGGGAGGCTTTCAGAACCTGTTCATAGGCCGGCAGTGCCAGGCCGGCGTCAATCAGCCGGGCGCTTTCCCGTTCATAAACGTCGAAACTGTGAAACAGGAACTCGGTATCGGCGTGTTCGAAGTTGTAGGTGGACATTTCCACCTCCTGCTGGTGGAAGACATCGCCGTAGGTCACCACGCCATCGGGGCCGTTGGTCCAGACCAGATCGTAGACACTGTCGACCCCCTGCAGGTACATGGCAATGCGCTCAAGCCCGTAGGTGAGCTCGCCGGTCACCGGGTAGCATTCCAGACCACCGACCTGCTGGAAGTAGGTGAACTGGGTGACTTCCATCCCGTTCAGCCAGATTTCCCAGCCCAGCCCCCAGGCGCCCAGGGTGGGCGATTCCCAGTTGTCCTCCACAAAGCGGATATCGTGCACCAGCGGGTCCAGCCCGAGGGCCTTGAGCGAATCCAGGTACAGTTCCTGGATATTGTCCGGTGACGGCTTCAGGACCACCTGGAACTGATAATAATGCTGCAACCGGTTCGGGTTTTCACCGTAGCGCCCGTCGGTCGGCCGGCGGCTGGGCTGAACGTAGGCCGCGTTCCAGGTTTCTGGCCCGATGGCCCGCAGGAAGGTGGCCGGGTGAAAGGTGCCAGCGCCTACTTCCATATCCAGTGGCTGGAGGATCACACAGCCGTGCTGCGCCCAGAAATTCTGCAGTGCCAGGATCAGGCCCTGGAAGGTTCCGATGTCCGGGGTGGTGTTCTTGGTTGCCTTGTCTGTCACGACGGTTGCCTGCTGATCGGTCTGAATGTGGTGCCCGGCTGAGCCTGCGGGCACTCCGGAAAGTGGGGCATTATACGCGCGCCGAACGTGGATTTCTAAGTCAGAAGAACGTCAGCCCGACCTGGAACAGTTTTTCCACGTCCCGTATCCGCGATTTGTCCACCAGGAACAGGATGACATGGTCATCCGGCTGTACCCTCAGGTGGTCGTGGGCAATCAGCACTTCGTTGCGGCGGACGATGGCGCCGATGGTGGTGCCCTCGGGCAGGGCGATCTCATCCAGCCGTTTGCCAACGACCCTGGAGGATTTGTGATCGCCATGGGCGATGGCTTCGATGGCCTCGGCGGCGCCCCGGCGCAGCTGGTGCACGTTAACCACGTCGCCCCGGCGGACGTGGGTCAGCAGACTGCCGATGGTGGTCTGCTGAGGTGAGATGGCGACATCGATATCACCACCCTGGATCAGGTCGACGTAATCGGGGTTGTTGATCAGGGTCAGAACCTTGCGGGCGCCGAGGCGCTTGGCCAGCAGCGAGGCCATGATGTTGGCTTCGTCGTCGTTGGTAACGGCGCAGAACACGTCGGTGTTCTCGATGTTCTCTTCCAGCAGGATGTCCTTGTTGGCGGCATTGCCTTCCAGCACCACGGTCTTGCGCAGGTTCTCGGACAGCATCACGCAGCGTTCATGATCACGCTCGAGCATCTTCACCTGGTAGCGGTTCTCCAGGGTATGGGCCAGGCGCTGGCCAATGTTGCCGCCGCCGCAGATGAAGATACGCTTGTAGGGTTTTTCCAGGGGCTGGAGTTCACTCATCACCGAGCGGATGTGGTCGGAGGCGGCAATGAAGAATACCTCGTCGCCGTCTTCGATCACGGTATCGCCCTGGGGCATGATGGCCCGGTTTTTCCGGAAGATGGCCGCCACCCGGGTGTCGATCTTCGGCATGTGCGTGCGCAGGTAGGACAGCTCATGACCAACGAGGGGACCTCCCTCGGTGGCGCGAATCGCGACCAGCTGGGTCAGGCCCTTCGAGAATTCCAGTACCTGCAGGGCGCCCGGGTATTCGATCAGCCGGGTAATGTGCTTGGTGACCAGGTGTTCCGGGCTGATCAGTACGTCGATGGGAAAGCCGCGCAGGCTGTCCAGGTCCTTTTTCTGTTCGCGCTGGTAAAAGAGCTCGGATTTGGCCAGGTAGGCGTTGGCCCGGACCCGGCAGATGGTGGTTGGCGTTTTGTAGAGTAGCTTGGCGACCTGGCAGGCCACCATATTGGTCTCATCGCTGTTGGTGACGGCAATAATCATATCGCCGTCTTCCGCGCCCGCCTGTCGCAGCACCGTGGGGAACGACGCCTTGCCCTGCACCGTGCGAATGTCGAGGCGGTCCTGGAGCTCCCGCAGGCGCGCACTGTCGCTGTCGACAACGGTGATGTCGTTGGCTTCGTTGGCGAGGTTTTCCGCCAGGGTGCCGCCGACCTGGCCGGCGCCGAGAATCAGGATTTTCATGGTTCGGGTTTCTCCAGCACGGCATAGAAGAAGCCGTCATGGCTGTTTGCGTCGGGGAGCAGTTGTCGCCCCGCGCCCATATCGAGTCCCCAGGGAACGGCTGGTTCGACCAGTATCGCGTTCTCCTGCTGCTTGCGAAACCGTTGGATTATACGGTGATTTTCCTGGGGGAACACCGAGCAGGTGGCGTACACCAGCCGCCCCCCGGGTTTCAGGATGGACCACATGGCATCCAGCAGGCCCAGTTGAATCGCCGCCAGCGGCACAATGTCCGATTCCCGGCGCAGCAGCTTGATGTCCGGGTGCCGGCGGATCACGCCACTGGCGCTGCAGGGCACATCCAGCAGGATGCGGTCGAAGGGTGTGCCGTCCCACCATTGCTCCGTAGCCGCGGCATCCGCCTGCAGCAGGGAGGCGGTAAGATCCAGTCGGTCCAGGTTTTCCTGCACCCGGGGCAGCCTGGCAGCGGATTCGTCGATGGCGACGACGTCCGACAGATCCGCGCGGCTTTCCAGTATGGCGCAGGTCTTGCCGCCGGGGGCGGCGCAGGCATCCAGCACCCGCTGGCCCGGGGCCAGGTCCAGCAAGGTGGTGCAGAGCTGTGCCGCTTCGTCCTGAACGCTGGCGGCGCCATCGGCGAACCAGGGCAACCGGTCCACGGGAACCGGGCTGGCCAGTTGAATGCCATGGGGCGCAAAACGGGTCGGGCTGGCCTCGATCCCGGCCTCTGCCAGCAGCGCCAGATACTGCTCACGGCTGAACCGCAGGGCGTTGACTCTCAGGGTCATGGGGGCCTGGGCGTTATTGGCCTCAAGAATCCGCTGCCAGTTGTCCGGCCAGTTGTGGCGCAGTTTTTCCACCATCCACATCGGGTGGCTGAAACGGGCCGGATCATCGGCCGGTTCCGGGGCGCCTTCTCGTTCGGCCGCCCTGAGCACACCATTAACGAGCCCGGTCAGGTGCGGTTTGTCGAGGGCGCGGCAGGCCTCCACGGTTTCGTTCAGCACGGCGTAACTGGCCTGCTGGCTGAATCGCAGTTGAAACAGCGCCACCAGCATCAGGTGGTGGACAACGCGGTCGGGTTTGCGCAACGGTTTTTTCAGCCGGCCACTGAGTTCGCCTTCAAGCCGATGGAACCAGCGGCAGGTACCGTAGCAAAGCGCCTGCAATGCCGGGCGCTCATTCAGCGCGAGCCGGTTCAGGGCTGGTGGCAGACACTGGGACAGGGACTGGCCGCCTTCCACCGCCAGCAGAACCTCGGCGGCAATCGCGCGCATGGGCTGGCTGGTGCTGCCCATGGTCAGTGCAACTCCTGTCCGGGTAGCAGCAGTTGCTTGCCGCCGTTAATCAGGTCACTGGGGCTCTGGGCCCGGGCGCCTGGCAGTTGCAGGCGGGTGATCCGGAGTGTGCCCTGGCCGCAGGCGATGTCGATGCCGTCGCGTTCGCGCCGGAGAACGCTGCCCACTGGGAGGTCACCGGCGGTCGCCGGCAGGGCCAGGGCCTCGTGCACGCGAATGCGCTGGTCCGCCAGGTCGGTGTAGGTGCCCGGCCAGGGATTAAAGGCGCGCACCAGGCGTTCAATGGACGCGGCGTCCCGGGACCAGTCGATATGCCCCTCGTCCTTGCTGAGCTTATGGGCGTAGCAGGCCTGCTCGTCGTTCTGGGGTTCTCCGGCAAGCTCCCCTTTCTCCAGCAACTCCAGGGCCTTGGTGATGGCCTTTCCGCCCATACCCGCCAGGCGGTCGTGGAGGCTTCCGCCGGTATCGCGATCCTCAATGGCGGTCAGGGCTTTCAGCAACATGGCCCCGGTATCCAGGCCTTCGTCCATCTGCATGATGGTGATGCCGGTGTCCCGGTCGCCGGCGGCGATGGCACGCTGGATGGGGGCTGCACCACGCCATCGCGGCAGCAGCGAGGCGTGGATGTTGAGACAGCCGTGGGTCGGCATCTCCAACACCGCTTTCGGCAGGATCAAGCCGTAGGCGGCGACGACCATCACGTCCGGCTCAAGTGCTGACAGTGCCTGCTGGGCGCCCGGGGTTTTCAGACTCTGGGGCTGGAACACCGGAATGCCGGCATCAAGGGCCGCCTGTTTGACCGGGCTGGGTTGAAGCTTGCGGCCGCGACCGGCGGGCCGGTCCGGCTGGGAGTAGACGCCCACGATGGTGTGGTGGGTGTCGATCAGGGCCTGTAGAGCGGTGGCCGCAAACTCTGGTGTGCCGGCAAAAACAAGTCGCACGGTGTTGAAGTCTCTGTTCCGTTGAATACGAAAAGACCGGGTCGTGACCCGGTCCGGAGTTCGGTCTGATGCGGTGCCGTTGTTCTCCGGCGGATCAGGCGCTCTGCTTGTGGAGCTTTTCCAGCTTCTTGCGGATACGATTGCGTTTCAGCGAGCTGAGGTAGTCCACAAAAAGCTTGCCGTTCAGGTGATCCATCTCGTGCTGGATGCAGACCGCCAGAAGACCGCGGGCCTCAATTTCAAAGGGCTGGCCGTTGCGGTCCAGGGCGCGGATCAGGCAGTGCTCTATCCGGTCCACGTCTTCGTAGAAGCCCGGTACCGACAGACAGCCTTCCTGCATTGGTTCCCGTTCACCATCCAGCACCGTAACCTCGGGATTGATGAAGACCCGGGGTTCGCTCTTGTCTTCGGACAGATCCATGACAATGATCTGCTTGTGCACATTCACCTGAGTGGCGGCCAGGCCAATGCCGGGGGCATCGTACATGGTCTCGAACATGTCGTCGATCAGCTTGCGATCCGCGTCCGTCACCTCATCGACCGGTTTGGCGATGGTGCGCAGGCGGGGGTCCGGGTATTCAAGAATCTCTAGAATCATAGGTTCGTACTTTTGGTCTGTTTCCGGAGTACCGTGTGCTTCACCCGGCACCCCTTTGACTTTTGTAACGTTGTGAAAGCGATCTCCGAAATGCGACAGCGTACTGCGCAAATTTACCGCCTGACCCTATTATGATCAGGGCGGAGCCGCCGGATTCAATGGCGGACGGAGCGTTCAACGTACTGTACCGCTATTATCCACCAATTCGGCGATTGAGTACAAACTGATCAGTTCATAGTTAAAAGCTTTCAGCGGTGGCATAGAATTTACTGGAAGAACAAAAGATAACATCACAATTTGCGAGACTTCTTCTATAGTAACTGGAATAACAACGTAATAAGCTGCAAATAACTGACTGCATCCCAACAGAATGCATAGAATCAAGGCACGCGATCAAGGACTTACACAATGAGGAAACTGCTGTACGCTCTGGCAGCAACAACGCTGCTGTTCACCTCCTGGGCCCATGGGGCACCGGAGCTGCGGTCCGATCATCCCGAGCGCTACACCGTTGTGAAGGGTGATACCCTCTGGGATATCTCGGCCCGTTTTCTGAGTAACCCGTGGTACTGGCCGGAAATCTGGCACGTGAATCCGCAGGTTGCGAATCCTCACCTGATCTACCCCGGTGATCGTCTTGCCCTGGTTTATATCGATGGTAAGCCCCGGATTACCAAGGTGGCGTCCAACGATGTGGTGAAACTGTCGCCCGAGGTGCGCTCAACGCCGATCGACACCCCGATCCCGGCGATTCCGCTGGACGCCATCAGCAGCTTCCTGACCGACACCCGGATTGTTACGCCGGAAGAGCTCAGTGGCGCGCCTTACGTTCTGGAAGGTGAAGACGGACGGATCATTACCGGCGCCGGCGACCGTGTTTACGCCCGGGGCCAGAAGCCGGCCGAAAAAGTGGGCATTTTCCGTCGCACCAAGGAATTTGTGGATCCCGAAACCGGCGAATTCCTGGGCCTGGAAGCCCGGAGCATCGGTGCCGGTGAGGTAACGGCCGAGAACGGCGATGTACTGACGCTGCAACTGACCAGTTCCAATCAGGAAATTCGTATTGGCGACCGGTTGCTGACCAACGTGAATCGCCCCATTGCCACCAGCTTTGTGCCCAGTGCTCCGGAACAGGAGGTTGAGGGCCAGATGATTGCCGTGGATGGCGGTGTCAGCCAGATCGGTCAGTTCGATGTGGTGGCCATCAACCGCGGAACCCGTGAGGGGCTGGAATCCGGCAATGTCCTGGCGGTGCTGAAGAGCGGCAACCTGGTGCGCGATCCGGTCACCAGTGAGACCATCCAGTTGCCGTCCGAACGCGCCGGCCTGCTGATGGTTTTCAAGGTCTATGACAAGATGAGCTATGGCCTGGTACTGCAGGCTACCCGTCCGCTGTCGGTGGGTGACAAGGTCACCAACCCCTGACGGACTGACCGCTTGAACCATGGCCGGGCCAGGATGGCCCGGCCGCTGTTGTTTGCAAGGATGACATTGTGCACACCTCCCTCCCGGCCGACTGGCTGTTTCTGACCTGTATCCCGAAACTCGGACTGCGCGCCCGTCGTGCGGTGCTCGCGGCCACCCCGTACCTTACCGATCTGCTGACCATGAACCCTGCCACACTGCGGGCACTGGGGCTGCCCACCGAGATCCTTGGCGCCGTTCAGGCCTGGCAGGCGTCGGACGGATCCCACCCGGCCATGGCGGCCGCCCGGGTGATTGAGCATGACTGCCTCCGCCATGGCATCGGTATGGTGTCCTGGGCGGACCCCCGTTACCCGGAAGCGCTGCGGCACATTCATGATGCCCCTCTGGTCCTGTACACCCTGGGCGATCCGGAGCTTATGGCCCGGGATCAGATCGCCATCATTGGCAGCCGGAAAGCCACGCGGGCGGGCCTCGACCATGGCCGGGGCTTTGCCGCGGAACTCAGCCGGCGAGGCTTGCTGGTGACCAGCGGGCTGGCGCTGGGCGTGGATGGTGCGGCCCATGCCGGTGCCCTGGATGCCGGGTTTGCCACCATTGCGGTGATTGGGTGCGGCCTTGACCGGGTGTACCCACACCAGCACCGTCAGCTTGGGCAGCGGGTGGTGGCTCAGGGGCTGATGCTGTCCGAGTACCCGCCGGGCACCCAGGCGAGGGCCGCCCATTTCCCTCAGCGTAATCGGATTATCAGTGGCTTGAGCCGGGGTGTGCTGGTGGTTGAGGCGGGCCTGAAAAGCGGCTCCCTGATCACAGCGCGGATGGCCCTCGAACAGGGGCGCGAAGTCTTTGCC
Source organism: uncultured Marinobacter sp. (assembly GCA_966210405.1). Classification (GTDB taxonomy): domain Bacteria; phylum Pseudomonadota; class Gammaproteobacteria; order Pseudomonadales; family Oleiphilaceae; genus Marinobacter. The sequence goes on along the minus strand of CBIHLH010000086.1, from coordinate 1,032 downwards.
ATTCCCGGCTCCGTGCACAGCCCGGTTGCCCGCGGCTGCCATCACCTGATCAAACAGGGAGCCCGGCTGGTTGAGACCGCGGACGACGTGCTGGACGAGTTGGCGGGCTGGTGGTCAGCGGGGCCGGTCGTCCCGCCCGGTAAGGGTCATGAGGCGCCGGCTACCGGCGAACTGGACACCCGTGAAATCGCGGTGCTGGAGGCTTTAGGGTATGATCCACAGTCAACCGATGCACTGAGTTCAGCAACTGGTCTGCCGGCCGATCAGCTTATGCAGTCCCTGCTGCTCCTGGAGTTGCAGGGACTGGTGAGTTCGGCGCCGGGAGGTTTCCAGAAAATCGCCTGAACCCGGTGCGATGTTCAACGCTGATGAGATCCCGACTAATCCCCGATGGCCAAGACTCCTTCCTCTCCGCTCAGTGACTGGCAGCTATCCCTTGCCCGCAGAACCGTCCGCCAGGGCGGCGTGATTGCCTACCCCACCGAAGCCGTCTGGGGGCTGGGCTGCGACCCCTGGAACCTGGAGGCGGTGGAGCGCATTCTGGCGCTGAAACAGCGCCCCATGGACAAGGGGGTGATTCTGGTCGCCTCCTCGGTGGCCCAGGTGCAGTTTCTGCTGTCGGCCCTGCCACCACCGCTGCAGCGGGAAGCCGAGCGCCACTGGCCGGGCCCGGTAACCTGCCTGTTGCCGGATGTCCGGCAGCAGATTCCGGAATGGGTCCGGGGCCGGCATTCGTCCATTGCGGTGAGGGTCAGCGCACATCCCGTGGTCAGGGCCCTATGTGATGCCGTGGGTGGTCCGCTGGTATCCACCTCCTGCAACCCGGCCGGCCGGCAACCGGCCCGGCATGTCTGGCAGGTGCGCCGCTATTTCGGTGACGGGCTCGACCGGATTGTGCCCGGCGCGCTCGGGGGGCGTCGCCAACCCAGCCGTATACTTGATATCGTCAGCGGTCAGCAGCTTCGTTAGGAGAGTTCATGTCACAGCAACCGGACAGCCAGGCGGTCAAACGGTACCTGCTCGACCTTCAGG
>CBIHLH010000085.1:0-15496 GCA_966210405.1 uncultured Marinobacter sp. | reverse complement strand
CCAATGGTGCCCACGTTCAAGTGCGGCTTATTACGTTCAAATTTAGATTTAGACACGGTTACACCTCTTTCCTGTTTCTTAAGTCCTGGGGATCAACCCTTTTTAATGATCGCTTCGGCAATGTTCGAAGGAGCTTCCATATAACGGGAGAACTCCATCGCATAAGACGCCCGGCCCTGCGTTGCTGAACGCAGGTCGGTGGCGTAACCGAACATTTCCGACAACGGAACTTCCGCGCGGATGACCTTGCCCGAGGGGCCCTCATCCATACCCTGAATCAGGCCGCGACGACGGTTCAGATCGCCGACAACATCACCCATATAGTCCTCAGGGCTGACGACTTCCACTCGCATGATAGGCTCGAGAAGCGCCGGATTGGCTTCCAGAGCGCCTTTTTTCATTGCCATGGAGCCAGCGATCTTGAACGCCATCTCGTTGGAGTCAACGTCGTGGTAAGAGCCGTCGTACAGGGTTGCCTTGATGCGCAGAAGCGGGTAACCGGCCAAACAGCCGTTCTGCATCTGCTCAGCAATACCCTGCTGAACTGCCGGGATGTATTCCTTGGGAACCACACCACCAACAACCTCATTCACAAAGATGAAGTTTTCACCTTCTTCGTCGTCCAGCGGCAGCGGCTCAAGCTTGATCTTGACGTGACCATACTGGCCCCGACCACCGGACTGCCGAACGAACTTGCCTTCTACATCGACCGATTTACGGATGCACTCACGATAGGCCACCTGGGGCTTACCAATGTTGGCCTCCACCTTGAACTCGCGACGCATGCGATCAACGATGATGTCCAGGTGCAGCTCACCCATACCGGAAATGATGGTCTGCCCGGATTCCTCGTCTGTGCGAACACGGAACGACGGATCCTCCTGGGCCAATTTACCCAAAGCAACGCCCATCTTCTCCTGGTCCGCCTTGGACTTCGGCTCAACGGCCACGGAAATGACCGGCTCCGGAAACTCCATGCGCTCCAGGATGATCTTGTGGTTTTCATCACACAGGGTGTCACCCGTGGTGACACTCTTCAGACCGATGGCAGCGGCGATATCACCGGCCAGCACTTCCTTGATCTCCTGACGATCTTTCGAGTGCATCTGAACCATACGGCCAACGCGCTCTTTCTTGCTCTTCACAGAATTGTAGACGGCATTGCCCGATTCCAGCTTGCCAGAATACACCCGGAAGAACGTCAGAGTGCCGACGAACGGATCTGTTGCAATCTTGAACGCCAGAGCCGCAAACGGAGCATCGTCGTCCGCTTGACGGGTCTCTTCGGTACCGTCTTCGTCTACTTCACCGCGAATGGCTTTAACTTCGTCAGGTGCTGGAAGGAATTCGATCACCGAATCCAGAACAGCCTGAACACCTTTGTTCTTGAAGGCGGAGCCACAGGTAGCCACAACGATCTCGTTGGCCAGCGTGCGCAGACGCAGGCCCTTCTTGATATCGTCGTTGCTCAGCTCGCCCTCTTCCAGATACCGCTCCATCAGCTCTTCATTGGCTTCAGCTGCAGCTTCCATCATCAATTCGCGATACTTGGCAACTTCTTCCACCATTTCCGCGGGAACATCACGCTGATCATAGGTGGCACCGGAGTCCTCTTCGTTCCAGTAGATGGCCTTGTTACGGATCAGGTCCACAATACCTTCGAAGTTATCCTCAGCACCGATCGGCAACTGGACCGGAACAGCATTGGCGCCCAGACGGTTTTTGATCTGCTCGACAACACGCAGGAAGTTGGCACCGGCACGGTCCATCTTGTTGACGAACACCATGCGCGGAACTTCATACTTGTTGGCCTGACGCCACACAGTCTCTGACTGCGGCTCAACGCCGGAGGAACCACAGAACACCACCACGGCACCATCCAGTACGCGCAGTGAACGCTCTACCTCAATGGTAAAGTCCACGTGTCCCGGGGTGTCGATGATATTGATCCGGTGTTCCGGGTACTGCTTGTCCATGCCCTGCCAGAAACAGGTCGTCGCAGCGGAGGTAATGGTAATACCACGCTCCTGCTCCTGCTCCATCCAGTCCATGGTAGCTGCACCATCATGAACTTCACCGATTTTGTGGGAAATACCTGTGTAAAACAGGACCCGCTCGGTGGTTGTGGTTTTGCCCGCATCAACGTGCGCACAAATACCAATGTTTCTGTAACGCTTGATAGGAGTCTTGCGTGCCACTGTATAAACCTCGGCTGTTTAGAAACGGAAGTGAGAGAACGCCTTGTTGGCTTCTGCCATGCGGTGTACGTCTTCACGCTTCTTAACAGCGGAGCCCTTGCTGTCAGCGGCGTCAAGAATCTCACCTGCCAGACGCTGAGCCATGGACTTCTCACCGCGCTTCCGTGAATATTCTACGAGCCAGCGCATCGCCAGCGCGTTCTGACGGGAAGGCCGCACTTCGACAGGCACCTGGTAAGTAGCGCCACCCACACGACGGGATTTAACCTCGACCATCGGCTGGATGTTCTCCAGGGCCTTCTCGAACATGTCGATCGGCTCTTCTTTAGATTTCTCGGCCACAATGTCCAGGGCGCCGTAAACAATGCGCTCTGCGACGGACTTCTTGCCGCTTTCCATCACGTGGTTGATAAACTTGGCAAGACGTGCACTGCCGAATTTAGGATCCGGGATAATTTCCCGCTTTGCTGCAACTCTTCTTCTAGGCATCGATAAGCCCTTATCTAATTAAAGGTCTTCAGGAACCCCTGAGATAGCAAAATGCTACTCAGCCTTACTCTTACCGTTCTGACAAGCAACGATAAAAGACACCCGCTTGGGACATCAGGACTTGGGTCGTTTTGCACCGTACTTGGAGCGGCCCTGCTTACGGTTCTGCACACCCTGGGTGTCCAGCGTTCCGCGAACAGTGTGATAGCGCACACCCGGAAGGTCCTTTACACGACCGCCCCGGATCAGCACAACACTGTGCTCCTGAAGGTTGTGACCTTCACCACCAATGTATGAGGAAACCTCGAAGCCGTTGGTCAGACGAACACGGCACACTTTACGCAGTGCTGAGTTCGGCTTCTTCGGCGTTGTGGTGTACACGCGAGTGCAAACACCACGGCGCTGAGGACAGGCCTGAAGAGCAGGAACATCGCTCTTGGCTACCTTGCGCTTACGAGGCTTACGCACCAACTGATTAATCGTTGCCATGTAAGCAAACTCCAAAAAACCATATCAATGAAACTTACCCCCTGTGCAGGGGGTAAAATTTAAGGGACGCAAGTGTAAGCCTGCGCCCCTGGACAGTCAAGATGACTGGTCTCTTTTTGACCACCTCGCGGGTAGGTAACTACCCGGAGATGGCTATCGGCGACCTCAACTCAGCTTTCGCGGTTGAGCTCGGCGCTCAGAGCTTCTTCCACGTCTGCCGCAGTCACGCCCTGCTCTTCCAGTTCGCGCTTGCGACGACGCTCGCTGTGGTAGGCCAGGCCGGTACCCGCCGGTATCAGTCGACCAACCACCACGTTCTCTTTCAGGCCACGCAGGTAATCACGCTTACCGGTAACCGCACCTTCGGTGAGTACCCGGGTCGTTTCCTGGAACGATGCCGCCGAAATGAACGACTCGGTGGCCAGGGAAGCCTTGGTGATACCCAGCAGCAAACGCTCGAAACGGGCCGGATCCTTGTCCGCGACACTGGCTTTCTCGTTCTCTTCCAGGACCTGGGTAATTTCAACCTGATCACCGGACAGCAGCGTCGTCTCACCCGGATCGGTGATTTCCACCTTGCGCAGCATTTGACGAACGATAACCTCAATGTGTTTATCGTTTATGACAACGCCCTGCAAGCGGTAAACGTCCTGAATCTCGTTGGTGATGTACTTGGCCAGTTCGACCACACCCAGCAATCGCAGGATATCGTGCGGATTGGACGGGCCATCCGAAATCACCTCACCCTTCTCAACGGTTTCACCTTCAAACACGTTAAGCTGGCGATGCTTCGGAATAAGTACTTCATACGGATCCGCATCTTTCGGCGAAATCACCAGGCGCTTCTTGCCCTTGGTTTCCTTGCCGAACGAGACCACCCCGCTGATTTCCGCCAGGATGGACGACTCTTTCGGGCGACGCGCCTCGAACAGATCGGCCACCCGTGGCAGACCACCGGTGATATCCCGGGTTTTGGAACTTTCTTGCGGAATCCGTGCCACCACGTCGCCGAGCTCAATCTTGGCACCGTTCGCCATGGTCACCAGAGCGTTCGCCGGCAGGAAGAAGATCGCGGTACCACCACCTGGCAGTTCCACTTCCTCACCCTTGGCATCGACCAGCTGAATGGCCGGACGAATGTCCTTACCAGCCGCCGGGCGCTCTTTCGGATCGATAACCTCCATGGTGGACAAGCCTGTCAGCTCATCGGTCTGGGTACGGACAGTGATGCCCTGATCCATATTGACGAACTTGGCTGTACCTTCCGCTTCGGCGATGATCGGGTGCGTATGCGGATCCCACTTGGCAACCACAACACCGGCCTCGACCGCATCACCGTGCTTGACAGAAAGCACCGCGCCGTATGGCAGCTTGTACCACTCCCGTTCACGGCCCTGATCATCCGCGATGGCCAGCGCTGAGGAGCGGGACACCACAACCAGAGAGCCGTCGCTCTTCTCGATGGACTTCAGGTTATGCAGCCGTACGGTACCACCGTGTTTGACCTGGATGTTGTCCACAGCCGACGCCCGGCTCGCGGCACCACCAATGTGGAAGGTCCGCATGGTGAGCTGAGTACCCGGCTCACCAATGGACTGAGCGGCAATAACACCGACCGCCTCACCAACGTTCACTCGATGGCCACGGGCCAGATCGCGGCCATAGCACTTGGAGCAGATGCCATGACGGGTCTCGCAGGTAATCGCGGAACGAACCCAGACTTCGTCCACACCGGCACGCTCTAGGGCTTCAACCGCTTTCTCGTCCAGCAGGGTATCCGCCAGGACAACCGCATTGTCCTTGTCGGTCGGGGTAAACGCGTCACGCGCTGTCACCCGGCCCAGCACCCGGTCACCCAGTGGCACAACCACGTCGCCGCCTTCAATGTGCGGTGTCATCAGCAGGCCTTCGTCGGTACCACAGTCTTCCTGGGTTACCACCAGATCCTGGGAAACGTCCACCAGACGGCGGGTCAGATAGCCGGAGTTGGCTGTCTTCAGGGCGGTATCCGCCAGACCCTTACGAGCCCCGTGCGTGGAGATGAAGTACTGCAGTACGTTCAGACCTTCACGGAAGTTCGCCGTGATCGGTGTTTCGATGATGGAACCGTCCGGCTTGGCCATCAGGCCCCGCATGCCGGCCAGCTGACGAATCTGCGCCGCCGAACCCCGGGCACCGGAATCCGCCATCATATAGACCGAGTTGAACGATTCCTGCATCAGGTCTTCGCCGTCCTCGCCCTTCACCGGCTTTCCGTCTGGCCCGATGACCTGCTCTTTTGCCAGGCGCTCCATCATGGCTTTGGAGACCTTGTCATTGGCGCGGGACCAGATGTCGATCACCTTGTTGTACTTCTCGCCCTGGGTCAGCAGACCGGACGCGTACTGGGTTTCGATATCCTTGACCTCGGCGGACGCTGCGTCGACCAGCTCGTACTTCTCCGGAGGAATCTCGAAATCGTTGAAACCGATGGAGATACCGGACACCGTGGCGTAGTGGTAACCCATATACATCAGTTGATCAGCAAAGATAACCGTATCTTTCAGACCGGCATCCCGGTAACAGGTATTGATCAGATTGGAGATCGCCTTCTTGACCATGGGCTTGTTAACCAGGTCAAAAGACAAACCGTCCGGCACGATGTCAAACAACAAGGCGCGACCAACGGTGGTATCGACGATCTTGTACTCTTCCGTACGTTCGCCGTCCTCCTGGATGGTCACTTCCTTCACCCGCACCTTGACGATCGCCTGCAGATCAACCTTGCCTGCTCCGTAGGCGCGATGGGCCTCTTTGACATCGGCAAACACCATGCCTTCGCCCAGCGCACTCTTGCGCTCACGGGTCATGTAGTACAGGCCAAGTACCACGTCCTGGGACGGTACAATGATCGGCTCGCCGTTGGCCGGCGACAGTACGTTGTTGGTGGACATCATCAACGCACGGGCTTCGAGCTGGGCTTCCAGGGTCAACGGTACGTGAACCGCCATCTGGTCACCATCAAAGTCGGCGTTGTAGGCGGCACAGACCAGCGGGTGCAGCTGGATCGCCTTGCCTTCGATCAATACCGGCTCGAACGCCTGGATGCCCAGACGGTGCAGGGTCGGGGCACGGTTAAGCATGATCGGGTGCTCGCGGATGACTTCATCCAGGATGTCCCAAACCACGCCTTCCTCACGCTCAACCATCTTCTTGGCGGCCTTGATAGTGGTCGCCAGGCCGCGGTGCTCCAACTTGGAGAAAATAAACGGCTTGAACAGCTCCAGCGCCATCTTCTTCGGAAGACCACACTGATGCAGGCGCAGGTAGGGGCCGACCACGATCACGGAACGACCGGAGTAGTCCACACGCTTACCGAGCAGGTTCTGACGGAAGCGACCCTGCTTACCCTTGATCATGTCAGCCAGGGACTTCAGCGGGCGCTTGTTGGTGCCGGTAATAGCCCGGCCACGACGGCCGTTGTCCAGCAATGCGTCCACCGCCTCCTGCAGCATCCGCTTCTCATTGCGCACGATGATGTCCGGAGCGTTCAGCTCCAGCAGGCGCTTGAGGCGGTTATTCCGGTTGATTACCCGGCGATACAGATCGTTCAGGTCCGACGTCGCGAAACGGCCACCGTCCAGCGGTACCAGCGGACGCAGGTCCGGCGGCAGAACCGGCAACACAGTCATCACCATGTCACCCGGCTTGTTGCCAGAGTAAAGGAAGGCCTCAAGAATCTTCAGACGCTTGCTGAATTTCTTGATCTTGGTTTCGGAGTTGGTCTGCGGAATTTCTTCGCGCAGCGCATCAACCTCGGCCTGCAAGTCGATATCTTCGAGCAACTGCTTGACGGCCTCGGCACCCATGCGGGCGTCGAACTCATCACCGAACTCTTCCAGTGCCTCGTAGTACTGCTCATCATTCAGCAACTGACCACGCTCAAGCGTTGTCATGCCCGGATCGATAACAATGAACGACTCGAAGTACAGTACACGCTCGATGTCACGAAGCGTCATATCCAGCATCAGGCCGATGCGAGACGGCAGTGATTTCAGGAACCAGATATGGGCGACCGGACTGGCCAGCTCAATGTGACCCATGCGCTCACGGCGAACACTGGCCAAGGCAACTTCCACGCCACACTTTTCGCAGATAACACCACGATGCTTGAGGCGCTTGTACTTGCCACACAGGCATTCGTAATCCTTGATCGGGCCGAAGATCTTGGCGCAGAAAAGCCCGTCACGCTCCGGCTTGAAGGTACGGTAGTTGATGGTCTCAGGCTTCTTCACTTCGCCAAAGGACCAGGAACGGATCATGTCAGGCGACGCCAGACCGATACGGATGGCGTCGAATTCCTTACTTTGGTTCTGGCTCTTGAGAAGATTCAGCAAATCTTTCATCAGTAAAAGCTCCGGATGGCGTTAATCTCGGGCGGGCACAGGTTGTGCCCGCTCACGCTGCCAAAAACAATTCGGCTCACTCGGATTCCAGCTCGATGTCGATACCCAGCGAGCGGATTTCCTTGACAAGAACGTTGAAGGACTCGGGCATGCCCGGCTCCATACGATGGTCACCATCGACAATGTTCTTGTACATCTTGGTCCGACCGTTTACGTCATCAGACTTGACGGTGAGCATTTCCTGCAGCGTATACGCCGCACCGTAGGCTTCAAGGGCCCACACTTCCATCTCACCGAAGCGCTGGCCACCGAACTGCGCCTTACCACCCAGCGGTTGCTGGGTAACCAGGCTGTAGGAACCGGTGGAACGAGCGTGCATCTTGTCGTCGATCAGGTGGTTCAGCTTCAGGATGTACATATAACCAACCGTTACCGGTCGATCAAAAGCATCACCCGTGCGGCCGTCATACAGGAGAGTCTGTCCTGTCGTGCTCAGGCCGGCCAGTTCAAGCATGTGCTTGACTTCCGCTTCCTTGGCCCCGTCAAAGACCGGCGTAGCCATCGGCACACCACCGCGAAGGTTGTGGCACATCTCCAGGATTTCCTTGTCCGACAGGGAATCCAGATCAACCTTGAACACATCGTCGGAGTGATTGTAGATGTCATCCAGAAGCTTGCGCAGTTCAGCGACTTTGCGCTGCTCTTCCAGCATCCGGCTGATGCGCTCACCCAATCCTTTGGCAGCAGCACCCAGATGCGTCTCAAGCACCTGACCCACGTTCATCCGCGAGGGTACGCCCAACGGGTTCAGAACGATGTCGACGGTATTACCTTGCTCATCGTACGGCATGTCCTCAATCGGCATGACCGCAGAGATCACACCCTTGTTACCATGCCGACCGGCCATCTTGTCGCCAGGCTGAATCCGGCGCTTGATCGCCAGGTACACCTTGACGATTTTCAATACACCCGGTGCAAGATCATCACCTTGCTGAAGCTTGCCTCTCTTGTCGTCAAAGCGCGCTTCATGCTCTTTCTTGCGATCGTCCAGACCCTGCTCGGATTTCTCCAGCAGTTCATTCAGACTCTCGTCTTTCATACGGAGTTTGAACCAGTCGGAACGCGGCAACTCGGCCAGATAGCTTTCCTCGAGAGTCGCACCTTTCTTCAGGCCCGGGCCACTGATCACTTCCTGCCCCTTCAGAGCACTCATCAGACGCTCAAAGGTTGCACCTTCAACGATACGGTACTCATCCTTGAGGTCCTTCCGGTACTGGTCCAGCTGCTCCTTCTCGATGGATTGGGCACGCTGATCCTTCTCGATACCGTCGCGGGTGAAAACCTGAACATCGATGACTGTGCCGCGGGTACCGGTCGGCACCCGTGAGGAGGTGTCCTTAACATCAGACGCCTTCTCACCAAAGATAGCCCTCAGCAGCTTCTCCTCCGGCGTGAGCTGGGTCTCACCTTTCGGTGTCACCTTGCCGACCAGAATGTCTCCGGGACCGACTTCCGCACCAATGTACACAATGCCGGACTCGTCCAGCTTGGACAGTGCACTTTCACCAACGTTCGGAATGTCTGCGGTAATCTCTTCGCTACCCAACTTGGTATCGCGAGCCACACAGGTCAGTTCCTGAATGTGGATCGTCGTCAGACGGTCTTCCTGAACCACTTTCTCGGAGATGAGGATGGAGTCCTCGAAGTTGTAACCGTTCCAGGGCATGAACGCGATACGCATGTTCTGACCCAGCGCCAGCTCACCCAGATCCACAGATGGACCATCAGCCAATACGTCACCACGAGCAATGGCATCGCCCTGGCGAACGATGGAGCGCTGATTAATACAGGTGTTCTGGTTCGAACGGGTGTACTTGGTGAGGTTGTAGATATCCACACCAGCATCACCCGCTTCGGTTTCCTCGTTGTTAACGCGGACCACAATACGGGCCGCATCCACGCTCTCGATCACCCCGCCGCGACGGGCGGTCACACAGACACCGGAATCCTGAGCCACGGTGCGCTCAACACCCGTACCCACCAGGGGTACCTGTGAACGCAGGGTCGGAACCGCCTGGCGCTGCATGTTTGCCCCCATCAGGGCACGGTTGGCGTCGTCGTGTTCCAGGAACGGAATCAGTGACGCAGCTACCGACACCACCTGGCGTGGAGACACGTCCATAAAGTTGACGCTTTCCGGCGGGGTAACCGTGAATTCGTTCTGGTGCCGCACGGTAACCAGCTCGTCGGTCAGACGCTTGGACTTTTCGTCCATCGCAGCGCTGGCCTGAGCAATCACGTAATTGCTCTCTTCGATGGCCGACAGGTACACCACCTCATCCGTGACCACACCTTCAACCACTTTCCGGTACGGACTCTCAAGGAAGCCGTAGGAATTGGAGCGGGCGTAGGTGGCCAGCGAGTTGATCAGGCCGATGTTGGGACCTTCCGGGGTTTCGATCGGACACACCCGGCCATAATGGGTCGGATGCACGTCACGAACCTCAAAGCCGGCACGCTCACGGGTCAGACCACCTGGCCCAAGGGCCGAAATCCGACGCTTGTGCGTCACCTCGGACAGCGGGTTGTTCTGGTCCATGAACTGGGACAGCTGGCTGGAGCCGAAGAATTCTTTCACGGCCGCCGCAACCGGCTTGGCGTTGATCAGGTCCTGTGGCATCAGGCCTTCACTCTCGGCCAGACTCAAGCGCTCACGAACGGCGCGCTCAACCCGCACCAGGCCAACCCGGAACTGGTTTTCCGCCATCTCACCGACACAGCGAACCCGACGATTACCCAGGTTATCAATGTCATCAACGTTGCCCTGCCCGTTACGGATATCGATCAGGGTCTTGAGAACATCGATGATATCTTCGTGAGTCAGTGTGCCCTCACCGGTGCTCGCCTCACGGCGCAGACGGCGATTCAGTTTCATCCGCCCCACAGACGAGAGGTCGTACCGCTCTTCAGAGAAGAACAGGTTGTTAAACAGGTTTTCCGCCGACTCTTTGGTAGGCGGCTCACCCGGGCGCATCATGCGATAGATTTCAACCAGCGCTTCAAGCGGTGTGCGGGTCGGATCAATTCGCAGGGTGTCCGACATAAACGGACCACAGTCCAGGTCATTGGTGTAAAGGGTTTCGATATCCTTCACGCCGGCGTCCAGAATCTTGGTGACAACCTCTTCTGTCAGCTCGGCATTACACTCAACGAGCACTTCACCGGAAGCCTCATCGATCATGTCCTTGGCAAGCACACGGCCATAAAGGTACTCGGTAGGCACCTCCAGCTCGTTGATGCCGGTTTTTTCCAACTGTTTGATATGACGGGCCGTGATACGGCGGCCTTCTTCAACAATCACGTTGCCGTCATTGTCTTTGATGTCGAAGGTTGCGATATCGCCACGCAGGCGGCTCGGCACCAGTTCCAGCTTGCACACTTCCGCGCCCAGGCTGAACTTACTGGTTTCAAAAAACATCTCAAGCATCTGCTCGGAGGTGTAGCCAAGCGCCCGCAGCAGGATAGACGCCGGCAGTTTGCGGCGACGGTCGATACGAACGAACACGGAGTCCTTCGGATCAAACTCGAAGTCCAGCCAGGAACCACGATAAGGAATCACCCGGGCTGAATAGAGCAGCTTGCCAGAGGAATGCGTCTTACCTTTATCGTGATCAAAGAACACACCCGGTGACCGATGGAGCTGGGAAACAATAACGCGCTCGGTACCGTTGATAACGAAGGTACCGTTCTCGGTCATCAGGGGCATTTCGCCCATGTACACTTCCTGCTCTTTGATGTCCTTGATCGCCTTGTTGGACGACTCCTTATCGTAAATGATAAGGCGGACCTTCACCCGCAGTGGCGCTGCGTAGGTTACGCCCCTAAGCTGGCATTCCTTGACATCAAAAACCGGCTCGCCAATACGATAACTCACGTATTCGAGCGCGGCATTGCCAGAGTAACTGACAATCGGGAATACGGATTTGAATGCTGCGTGAAGACCGGTTTCCCGGCGGTCTTCAGGAGCGGCTTCCATTTGGAGGAAGTCCCGGAACGAATCCAGCTGAATAGACAGCAAATAGGGGACGTCCATCACGGAAGGCAATTTACTAAAATCTTTGCGAATCCGCTTTTTCTCAGTGTAGGAGTAAGTCATCTGCATTCCCCAGCTTTAGACCTGATACCTGGTATCAAGAAGCAACCATTGTTCTGCTTCGGGGCCGAATTGCTCGGCTTATCGCGCCGTCTTGAACAAGACTCTGGCTGTAGGTTATGGATCTGAAATCAACCTGCAATTGCTCGCCAGACTCTATAGCATATACAACAGAAAAAGGCCGGTGGCACAAAGCCACCAGCCTGTCCATGCTTATCGCACGGTTTCGATCAACAGCCGACTCTTACTTGAGCTCAACAGAAGCGCCTGCTTCCTCAAGCTTCTTCTTCGCTTCTTCGGCGTCAGCCTTGCTAGCGGCTTCCTTGATAACGGAAGGCGCGCTGTCGACCATTTCCTTGGCTTCTTTCAGACCCAGGCCGGTCAGTTCACGAACGGCCTTGATTACGTTTACTTTCTTCTCACCAGGACCGGTAAGTACAACGTCAAACTCGGTCTGCTCTTCAGCGGCGGCTTCACCACCACCAGCAGCGGCCGGCGCAGCAGCAACGGCTGCAGCGGCAGACACACCGAATTTCTCTTCCATTGCTTCAACCAGCGCAACAACGTCCATTACGCTCATTTCTGCAATTGCGTTCAAAATGTCTTCGTTAGACAGAGCCATGACTTTCTCCCAAAAATAAAAAAATGGTGTTCAACAGAATCAAGCAGCTTCTTGCTTCTGGTCGCGAACTGCCGCTACAGCACGAGTCACTTTCGAAGGAACTTCGTTCAGTGTCCGTGCCAGCTTGGTGATCGGTGCCTGTGTTACAGCGGCCAGCATTGTCAACGCTTCGTGACGTGTTGGCAGCTTGGCAAGACGGTCGATCTGGTCTGCACCCATCAGCTCTCCGCCGACGGCCAGTCCTTTGATCTCGAACGCCTCTTTCTCTTTGGCAAAATCCTTCAGCAGGCGCGCTGCCGCACCCGGATCTTCCATAGAGAATGCCAGAATGGTCGGACCTACCAGGACGCCATCAATGCACTCAAACTCGGTACCACGAATCGCAATCTTGGCGAGGTTGTTACGAACAACCTTCAGACGCACATTTTCGGCACGAGCTTTGGCACGAAGCGCCGTCATGTCACCAGCGGTGACACCACGATAGTCAGCCAGAACCACAGACAGAGCACCACCGGCAGTCTCGTTGACTTCAGCGACGATCGCTTTCTTGTCTTCGAGTCTAATTGCCACTGGATTTCTCCTCGATTTCGCCGGGAATACCCCGGCAAACCCACATATACCCCTCACGGGGCTCCTAACGGTGTTTGGGTTCAGAGAGAACGTCTTCACACCGTCTGCGCAGGCGTTGCTTTAACCCTTCCAACTCGCTTCCTGAAAAGCGGGCTTCAGGGGCCTGCGGTCTTTGACAGCCTTGGCTTCCGCCCAGACTACAAAGCAACTACCGATCAACGAATCAGATATTGAGACCGCTTTGATCGATAGTCAGGCCAGGACCCATAGTCGACGAAACGGTGATCTTCTTGAGATACACACCTTTCGCCGACGACGGCTTGGCCTTTTTCAGATCTGCCACCAGAGCTTCAAGGTTTTCCTTGATGTTCTGGGCAGAGAATTCAACGTTACCCAGCGGAGCATGGATAATGCCGTTCTTATCGGTGCGGTAACGAACCTGACCTGCCTTGGCGTTTTTGACCGCAGTCTCAACGTCAGGAGTCACGGTACCGACCTTCGGGTTCGGCATCAGGCCACGGGGACCGAGAATCTGGCCCAACTGGCCAACGACACGCATGGCATCGGGCGTGGCGATCACCACATCGAAGTCCATGTTGCCTTTCTTGACTTCGTCCGCCAGGTCATCCATACCCACGATATCAGCGCCAGCAGCTGTCGCCTTCTCGGCATTGGCGCCTTGGGTAAAGACCGCTACCCGCACAGTTTTACCGGTGCCATGCGGCAGAACGGTGCTACTGCGAACAACCTGGTCGGATTTACGTGCGTCAACGCCCAGGTTCACGGCCACGTCTACGGATTCCTTGAACTTGACGCTCTGACCCAGTTCGACCAGCAACGCAACAGCCTCGTCGACGGAGTAGGCACGGGCGGAGTCCACTTTTTCACGAATAAGTTTCTGACGCTTGCTCAGCTTTGCCATGTTACAGGCCCTCCACGTTCAGGCCCATACTGCGGGCTGTTCCAGCAATGGTACGAACGGCTGCATCCATATCAGCAGCAGTCAGGTCCGGCTCCTTGGTCTTCGCAATCTCTTCGAGTTGCTCACGGGTTACCGTGCCGACCTTGTCGGTATTCGGACGACCAGAACCACTCTTGATACCAGCGGCTTTCTTCAGCAATACCGGCGCAGGCGGAGTCTTGGTAATAAAGGTAAAACTGCGGTCACTGTAAACCGTGATCACAGTAGGAATCGGCAAGCCCGGCTCCATGTCCTGGGTCTGAGCATTAAACGCCTTACAGAATTCCATAATATTCACACCGCGCTGACCCAGCGCAGGGCCAACGGGGGGACTTGGGTTGGCTTTACCAGCAGCAACCTGAAGCTTGATGTACGCTTCGATTTTCTTTGCCATGATCAATCTCCTGTGGGTTCAAGCGCCTTTCGGCTCCCCGGTATTTACAACTGCTAAGAGCAGACACAAAAAGCCCGCGACGCCTGAGCGCGCGAGCCTTCAGCTTTTCCGTCGCCGATCAGTCCTTCTCGACCTGCCCAAACTCCAGTTCGACCGGAGTTGAACGACCGAAAATCAGAACAGCGACCTTGACACGGCTTTTGCCGTAGTCGACTTCTTCAACGACGCCATTGAAGTCCGCGAATGGCCCTTCAACAACACGAACAATTTCACCCGGCTCAAACAGCGTCTTGGGCTTGGGCTTATCCGCACCGCTTTCTACCCGGCGCAAAATAGCCTCAGCCTCCCGCTCGGTTATGGCAGCAGGCTTATCCTTGGTACCGCCAATAAAGCCGAGTACACGCGGGGTATTTTTAACAAGGTGCCACGTTGCGTCATCCATTTCCATCTGGACGAGTACGTATCCAGGGTAGAATTTCCGCTCGCTCTTGCGCTTTTTGCCATCGCGCATTTCCACGACTTCTTCGGTCGGAACCAGGATCTCACCAAACCTGTCTTCCATACCATTGAGCGCGACACGCTCCTTAAGAGTACGCATCACATGCTTTTCGAAGCCAGAATACGCATGAACGACGTACCAGCGCTTAGCCATTGCCCACTCCTGTTAACCGATAAACTCGGCGACCAGCAAACTGATCAACGAATCCATACCCCACAACAACAGCGCAACGACCAGTACAAACACCACAACAATCGCGGTTGTCTGAACCAATTCGGGCCTGGTGGGCCATACCACTTTCCGGATCTCTACCCGCGCCTCTTTCAGCAATGTCGCGAAGCGACGACCACGGTCGGTCTGCAAAGCGACAAGAGCAGCAACAATCGCAAGACCCACGAGAGCCAGAACCCGATACAGCAGAGACTCGGCACTATAATACTGATTCCCCACCACACCGATGGCGATCAGAACGAAAACAACCAGCCACTTCAAAACATCGAAACGACTGGTCGACTGAACGGCTTTTGACTCCATAGGAATCAACTTATGTATCCGAATGTTAAAAAATGGCAGGCCAGGAGGGAATCGAACCCCCAACCTGCGGTTTTGGAGACCGCTGCTCTGCCAATTGAGCTACTGGCCTGCACCGAAACAACTCAGCGCACTTACTCTCGAGTCAACTACTCGATGATCTTGGAGACCACGCCGGCACCAACGGTACGGCCGCCTTCACGAA
>CBIHLH010000084.1:0-15553 GCA_966210405.1 uncultured Marinobacter sp. | reverse complement strand
CAAACGCCGGCAGGGTGGCGGTAACGGTCACCGCTGCGACGTTGGCCAGGTTCGGATTCACGCCCTCGGGGAGGGTGACACCGAACTGGTTCATCATGTTTCGAAAGGTCTGGTTGGTAAACGGTGCCTTATCGCCGCTGCCATCCAGCCCCACCACCAGGCCATAGCCCACCAGTTGGTTATCACGCACACCCTTGATCCGTGCCAGGTCTTTCAGGCGGTCCGCCATGGCGGAAGACGTGAACAGCGTCAGCATCAGAACCACGGCAATCGCTCGCACAGCCATCATAGCGGCCACCACTCACTGTTGAAGAAGCGGGAGGCCCATCCCATCTGGTTGGCCTGATCAAAATCCCCGGTGCCGCCATAGGCAATCCGGGCATCGGCAATACGAGTGGAAACCACCGTATTGTCGGGCTGGATGTCCTCCGGTCGGACCAGCCCGGTCACCCGGATGTACTCGTCACCGTTGGTCAACGACAGCCATTTCTCACCCCGTACCCGCAGCACACCGTTCGGGAGCACTTCGGTCACGGTTACGGTAATGCTGCCGGCCAGGCTGTTGCTCTGATCGGCCTCGGCCTCGCCCTCGAAATCCCGCTCCTGGTTGATGGACGTGGCAATGCCCAGGTTACTTTTTCCCAGAATGGTGGGCTCCGGCAGCGTGATTTCGCTGTCTTTGGTAATGCTTGTCTCAGCGTTTTTGCTGGCCCGGGTGGATTCCCGGAGCGTAATGGTCAACACGTCACCAATATTCAGTGCCGTGGTGTCACCATAGAAATTGTAGTTCCGGGAAGACTGGAAAATGGCGCCGGATTCCGGATCCCTCTGCATCATGGCCTGGGCCCGGACCGGGGCATAGGCCGGGTCGTCCGGCATTGCCCGCGGCCGGCTCATGGCGGTACATCCCTGTAGCACAACCAGCATGCCCACCAGCGCGATAGTGGCAATACGAGAATGGCAGACGGTTGATTGGATGGGTGTCATGTCACTGGCCCTAGCCGATGTTGTTGGTAATGAACTGGAGCATCTGGTCGGTTGCGGACACCACCTTCGAGTTCATCTCGTAGGCCCGCTGGGTGGTGATCATATTCACCAGCTCTTCCACCACCTCTACGTTGGAGGCTTCCACCATGCCCTGCTCCAGGGAGCCCAGGCCGGCCAGCCCCGGCTCGCCTTCTGCCGGGTCACCGCTGGCGTTGGTGGCCTTGAACAGGTTGCCGCCAATGGCCTGAAGCCCCTGGGGGTTGACGAAATTAACCAGGGTAATCTGACCCAGGTTCACCGGTGCCGCCTGGTCATCGGTCACCGCAGTGACCGTGCCATCCTTGCCGATGGTGATGTTGGTGGCGTTCTCGGGCACATTGATGTTTGGTTCCAGCGCATACCCGCCCGGGGTCACCACATCACCGTCAGCGTTGAGCTGAAACTGGCCGTCCCGGGTGTAGGCAATCTGGCCGTCGGGCATCAGGATCTGCATGAAGCCGCGCCCGTCAATCGCCAGATCCAGAGGCTGCTCGGTGACTTCCAGATTGCCCTGGGAAAATTCCTTGGTGGTGCCCACTACCCGCACACCGGTACCCAGTTGCAGCCCGGACGGCAGTTCCGCGTTCTGGCCATTGAGGCCACCCGGCTGACGGTTGATCTGGTAGAGCAAATCCTGAAACATCGCCCGGTCCCGCTTGAACCCGGTGGTATTCACGTTTGCCAGGTTGTTGGAGATGGTGGCCATCTTGGTGTCCTGGGCGCTGAGCCCGGTCTTGCTGACCCACAGAGCTGGATGCATTGTCTTTTCTCCTTGCCGGTGGCCGGGCGAGCGGCCAATATTTGCCGCTCCGGACCCGCCAGGGCCTTGTTTTCAACAGTTATCAGAGGTTCTGCAACAGCCGTGCCGATGCCTCGGAATTCTCATTGGCGGTGGTCATTACCTTCACTTGCATTTCGTACTGACGGGACAACTGCAGGTTTGCGATCATCTCTTGCACCGCATTCACGTTAGAGCTCTCCAGAAATCCGGAGGCCACCCTCAGGGCGGCGTCCGGCGGTTCCGGCCCATCCAGTGCCTGGTCAGCCTTGCGATGCATGAACCCGTCCAACCCCTTTTCCAGAGACTCATCCGGCGGGCTCACCAGTTTCAGCCGGTCCACTTCCACCAACTGGTCGGGCGGGCCGCCCACCGGCACGATGGACAGGGTGCCATCCGCTCCGATCTGCACGTTATCGAACGGTGGCAACGCCACCGGTCCGCCGTTGCCGAGCACCATTTCACCACTGGACAGGCGAACCAGCCCGTTCACATCCACCTGCAGGCTGCCGGTACGGGTGAACACTTCTTCGCCGAGTTCATTCTGGATTGCCAGCCAGCCCTCACCTTTCATGGCAACGTCGAGCTTGCGACCGGTCTCCATCAGCGATCCCGCCGACAGGTCGGTGCCGGGGCGCTCGGTCATGGCGTAGGCGCGGGTGGGATGGGACTCGCCATACACAGGCATGCTTCTGGCCTGGGCGAAGTCTCTCTTGAAGCCGTTGGTGCTCACGTTCGCCAGGTTGTTGGCGTGGGCGCGCTGGGCCAGCATGTTCTGCTTGGCACCGGACATACCGATATAGAGGGCTTTGTCCATGGGAAAACTCCTGCCGGAATTCTGACTGTTTCCAGATTTCTTGCAGGAGTCATGCCATGTTCAGTTCAGCGGTTTACCGGAGGTTGATGATGGTCTGGGTGACCGCATCGGAGGTTTCAATGGTCTTGGCGTTGGCCTGGTAGTTGCGCTGGGCAATGATCAGGTTCACCAGTTCAGCGGACAGGTCCACGTTGGACTCTTCCAGGGAGCTGGCCTTGATGGAACCAAGGGTCCCGGTATCCGGGGCGCCGATGATCGGCTGTCCGGAATCGAAGGTTTCCACCCAGGTGGTATCGCCCACCGGCGACAGGCCGTTGGTGTTGTTGAACGCGGCCAGGGACACCTGACCCAGGGCCTGCGACTGACCGTTGGTGTAACGGGCAAACAGCACACCCTGATCGGACACGTCCAGGCCAGACAACCGGCCTGTGGTGTATCCGTTCTGCTGCTGGTCATTCACCCCGAAGGCAGCGCCGAACTGGGTGGTATCGCCCAGGTCAATGACAAAGGCGGAGGTGGTCGGCGGCTCCGGAATCGGGGTTACCACGGTCTCGCCCGGCGCGGGCGGGCCATCGGCGCCGTTGGGCTGTCCGTCCTCACCCTTGGGAATCCAGTCGCTCACCAGGATTTCACCGTTGGGGTCGCCGTCGATGGACTGCAGCGTGCCGTCCTGGTCAAAGCGGGCGGTGTACGGCGAGGTATCGGTACCGGCCACCAGCTCGCCATCAATCTGCAGGTAGATGGACCACTCGCTGACCCCTACTCCGTTGCCCGGAGACGGTTCCTTCACATAGAACTGGGTCAGCTCGTGGGAGTTACCCAGGCTGTCGAACACGGTGGTTGACGTGGCGTGGTTGTAGGTACGCTGATCCAGCGGATTGAACTGATTGGTGATGCGAATCGGCGAGGCATTGAACGCCGCCTGAAAATCGGCATCGGCGGTGAGGGCGTTGATCGTCGCCACCTCACGGGCCGCCGTCACATTCACCTCACCCTCAACGGTGGCACTGTTGCCACCACCGTTGCCATCGGCAAAGCTGTAATCCAGGGTTTCGCCCTGGTTATGCACCACTCGCAACACGTCGTTGCCGGCACCGTCATCCACAATCGAGGCGGAAATAGCGGTTTCGCTGGAGTTGTTCACCGAATCAACCAGATCCTGCAGCGAATTGATGTTGTTGGTGTCCAGCGCCAGGGGCGCTCCGTTGACGTTCAGGCTGAAGGAGAAGTTGGACGCGTTCTGAATGAAGGTGTCATCCAGACCATTGAATACTGCCGTGGTTGTGGCGGAAGCGCTCAGGCCGTCGGCGTCGTTAATGGTGGCCGCGGCCTGCCGGGCGGTGGTGGCGGCGGTCAGGTCCACGGTGTAGTCCGGGCTGCCATCGGAATAGGTCACATCGAACTGCTCGCCCTGAATATCGGAAAACGCCAGCGGCCCGATATCCCGGACACGGTTCTCCAGTACCGACTGGCGGGAATCCAGATTCAGGTCGGTTTGCAGGCTGGTGGTGCGCCTCGGCGCCAGGTTACCCGTCTCGATCTGCAGATCACCCCGGATACCGGACAGATTGCCGTCTTCGTCGGCGGTATAGCCCTGCACCCGCATGTTCTGGTTATTCACCACGTAGCCGTCTTTATCGATACCGAACTGGCCAGCCCGGGAATACCGGATCTCGCCGCCATTGTTCAGGATAAAGAAGCCGTCACCGCTGATGGCCATATCCAGCCCGTTATCGGTGAAGCTGATGTTGCCCTGGCCGAACGACTGCTTGACGTCCTGCACCCGCACGCCATCCCCGACGGGGTTGGTGCCGGCGCTCAGGAAGCCGCTGGCGTATAAATCCCCGAACTGGACGCTGCTGCCCTTGAAGCCAACCGTACTGGCGTTGGCAATGTTATTGCCGGTGACGTCCAGATCAACCGATGCTGCTCTCAGGCCACTCAGCCCTGTATTAAATGCCATGATTCACCCCCTGGTCCGACACCGGTCTCAGTTAATTTGCTGTACATCCGACAGGGCGATGGAACCCATGCCCGCCAGATTCAATGTTATGGAGCCGTTCTGGCCCAGCGACACGCTGTCCACATTGGCACTGACCATAGTCGCCAGTTGCTGTGATCCCTCCGGATAGGAGGCTTCGGCCACAATCTTGTAGGGGCCCTGCGGCAAGGGATTGCCGTTGCCGTCCTGACCGTCCCAGGTGAACGACTTCATGCCCGCCGGGCTGCTGCCCAGGTCAATCTGCCGCAAGAGCTCGCCAGCTTCATTCTGAATCGACAGTCGCACGCCACCGGTGGAAGCCGGCACATCAATGCTGCCGGTGATCTGGCCATCAGCGCCGAGAACACCCACGCTGGACGGCGCCAGCACAGACTTGCCGACCATCGCCGAGGCCTGCAGCGCCTGGGTGGAACGGAACTGGCCAACCATGTCGTCAACATTGCCGGACAGTTTCTGCATTTCCTCCAGAGAGCTGAACTGGGCCAACTGGGAAATGAACTCCCCGTTGTCCTGGGGCTCCAGCGGGTTCTGGTTCTTTAACTGGGCCAGCATCAGTTCCATGAACTCGTTCTTGCCCAGTTCATTGCTGTTACTTGTGCCGTTCTGCTTCTGAACCCGGTACTGGCTCAGTACATCGGCGGCGTCCGCTCCGTTAATTGCACTCATGATCTGGTCCTCGCGCGGTTACTGCTGACCCAGTGTCAGGATGCGCTGCATCATGGATTTTGCCGCGTTCATAATATCCACGTTCATCTGAAAGCTTCTGGACGACGACATCATGTCGGCCATTTCCTCCACCACATTCACATTCGGGTAGTACACGTACCCATCCTCGTTTGCCGCCGGATGGTTTGGCTCGTAGCGCATCTGCAATTCGGCATCGCTCTCGACAATACCCAGCACCCGCACCCCGGCGCCGGGACCTTCCGCCCCCATGCCCTGCGTCCCCGGGTTCAGCATGGACTGCTGAATGGCGGCAAACACCGGTTTTCTGGCCCGGTAGGTTTCGCCGGTGCTGGAACTCGCGGTTTCCGCGTTGGCAATGTTCGAGGCCGTGGTATTCAGCCGCAGTGATTGCGCGGTCATGCCGGAGCCGGCGATATCAAAAATGTTACCCAGTGACATGGACTATCCCCTTTGCTGATCGTCTGGCTACGACTTACTCGCCTTTCAGGGCTTTGGTCAGACCAGTAAATTTACTGTTCAGGAACTGAAAGCTGGCCTGGTAATCCATGGCATTGCGCATGAACCGGCTCTGTTCGGCCTGGGTGTCAACGGTGTTGCCGTCCACCGAGGGCTGGCTCGGAACCCGGTACAGCAATTCACTATCGCCACCGGTACCGCCGGAGACATCCATGTGGCCTTCGTGGGTTTTGCTCATGGCAAACCCGCCCATGGCGTCCTGGGCCTGTTTCATCATGGCCTGGAAGTCCAGGTCCCGGGCCTTGAACCCCGGGGTGTCGGCGTTGGCAAGGTTGTTTGCCAGCACTTCCGCCCGTTTGACTCTCGCTTCCAGCGCGTGCTGGTGAATGCCAAGGGCGTTTTCGAATGAAATTGCCATACTGCCTCCGAAACCTGTACCGACACTCACAAACGTTGCCGGTTTTGCGCTATGGCAGGACTAAAGCAATGCCAATGCCAGATTTCGGGAGGCCTTGAGTGGCGGGCGTTTGCGGGACAACGAAGCAGAAAACCAGGGGCGGCCGGGGGAAAAGCGGCAAGCTGTTTCCCCTACCACCGGGTCGCGAATTCGCTCACCGCCGGGCGGGGTACCGGGGGCTTGCTGTCGGCGACCGTACCGGTGTACAGAAAGCCGGTGATGGACTCGTGCTCGCCGAGCCCCAGGGCCTCATGCACGGCGGCGTGATAGGCCACGGGGCCGGTGCGCCACATCACGCCATAGCCGGCGTCCTGAAGCGCCAGTTCCAGCAGGACCATGCCGGTGGCTGCAGACATCACCTGCTCGATCTCGGGGACTTTCGGGTGCGCCGTGGGAGAAGCAATGCCCACAATCACCATCGGCGCCCGCAGCGGGGAGCACCGCAGTTTTTCGATTTTTTTCTCGTCGCTGTTGTTGGCGCAGGTGGCGGCAAACACTTCCCCGAGTGCCTGCAATCGCTCGCCCTCGATAACCAGGTACCGCCAGGGCCGGAGCAAGGCGTGGTCCGGTGCCCGGGCGGCACAGGCGAAGGCCTGTTCCAGGGTGGCGGTATCCGGGGCCGGGGCTTCCAGCCGGGGTTCTGATGAGCGATTCAGTATGAATTCCGTTACAGCTGTCATATGAGGTCTCTGGCTCCAGGTGTTAATTTAAGCTGGTGCATAAGCAATCGGGTGGGGCCTTCCAAAATACGCTGTAAATACATCCATGTACGCTCGGCTCCGCCATCCATGGCTCCGCACGATTTTGGAAGGCCCCACCCGATTGCTTCTCTCCACACCACAGTTAACATCCCTGTGAATTGTGGGTTATACGTAATACTGTTAACCTTTAGTCGTAGTCCATCCGCCAAAAATCAAAAAACGATGCGGTATCAGCACAATGAGTGACCAACGAACGTTTAGCAACTTTTCAGAATTCTATCCCTACTACCTGGAAGAACACAGCAACATTACCTGTCGCCTGCTTCATTTTGCCGGCAGTCTGCTGGTGATCATTGTCGCGCTCTGGGCCATTGGCTCCGGAAAGCTGGTGTGGCTGTGGCTGCTGCCGGTTATCGGGTACGGGTTTGCCTGGGTTGGTCACTATAAGTTCGAGAAGAACCGGCCTGCAACCTTCAAACACCCGCTGTACAGCCTGATGGGTGACTGGGTGATGTTCCGGGACATGCTCACTGGCCGGATTCCGTTCTGAGATGATGAGTGCCCCGGCAGACCTGCGTAACGCCAGTACCAGTGCGGGCAAGTCGCTCGCATCGGAGGCCCTGAACAGTCCGGTGGTGATTCCGCCGATGCCGGATTACAACGGGCGGATTCTGGCTTACACCGCCACGGCGGTGATTATTGTTGCCGGGGTTCTGCAAGGTGCGTTTCATCAGTGGCTGTTGTGGCTGGTGGCCGGCGCCCTCACCTGGCCCCATATTGCCCACGCTGTGACCCGCCGTACCTTTTTGCGACATTCTCCACGCATCCGTCAGAAGATGCTGATTGTGGATTGCGTCATCGGCGGCGGGTTTATCGGCTGTATCGGGCTGGTGGCGATTCCGTCCGTTTCCGTGACCCTGATGCTGATGTTCAGCGGCCTGATCATTGGCGGCATTCGCCAGTGGCTGTTCGGCACGCTGTTCATGGCCGCCGCCATCGCCGCGGCCGTCGCCATGGTCGGCCCTGCAGAGAATCTTCAGTCCCCGCTGCTCACCAGCGTTCTTTCGGTGCTGGCCACGGGGCTGTATATCTGTGTGACGGCGTTTTATTCCCACCAGCAGGCCCGGGCCCTGATGCTCGCCAAGACCCAGATCCAGAATCAGCGGGAGCAGTCGATCGCGCTGTCGCACAAGCTGTCCAAGTACCTGTCGCCACAGGTGTGGCAGTCCATCTTTACCGGTGAGCGGGACGTTCGGCTGGAAACCCAGCGTAAGAAGCTGGCGGTGTTCTTCTCGGACATCAAGGGCTTTACCGAGCTGTCGGAGGAAATGGAGCCGGAAGCGCTGACCGAGATCCTCAATCACTATTTCAATGAAATGTCCGAGGTGGCTCTGCGCTACGGTGGCACCATTGACAAGTTCGTTGGTGATTCCATCATGGTGTTCTTCGGTGACCCCACCAGCCGAGGCCAACGGGAAGACGCCTTTGCCTGCGTGTCCATGGCCATCGACATGCGCAAGCATATGAAGATCATGCGGCAGAAGTGGCGTAGCCAGGGCATCAAGACGCCATTGGAAATCCGCATGGGCATCAGCACCGGCTACACCACCGTGGGGAATTTCGGTGCCGAGAACCGCATGGACTACACCATCATCGGCAAGGAAGTGAATCTGGCCAGCCGCCTGGAATCCCTGGCCGAGCCCGGCGAAATCCTGATCTCCTACGAAACCTTCTCGCTGATCAAGGACCGCATCATGTGCAGGGACAAGGGCGAGATCACCGTCAAGGGCTTCGGCAAGCCGGTGCCCATTTATGAGGTGGTGGATTTCCGCCGGGACATGGGCCCCAACCGCAGCTTCCTCGAGCATGAACACAGCGGCTTTGCCATGTACCTGGATTCCGACAAGATCACCGAGCGTGAACGGCGGGCGATTCTGACCGCGCTGGAAGACGCGGCCGAACGGTTGCGCCAGGAAGAAGACGCGTCCTGAACCGCTACTGACGAACCAGCCTGGGCCCGGCGCCGCCTTCCGGATGGGTGCTCCGCCAGGGGTTGATGTCCAGGCCGCCCCGGCGGGTATAGCGGGCACACACCGAAAGCTGCTCAGGCTGGCAGCG
This sequence comes from uncultured Marinobacter sp., assembly GCA_966210405.1. GTDB lineage: Bacteria > Pseudomonadota > Gammaproteobacteria > Pseudomonadales > Oleiphilaceae > Marinobacter. Next base: position 6,511 of record CBIHLH010000084.1, on the reverse strand, counting down.
GGCCATCAGGTCCGTGAACAGTGTTTCCACGCAATGCTCATGAAAATCCTGTTTCTGGCGAAAGCTCACGATATAGCGCAGCAGCCCGGCGCGGTCGATCTTCGGCCCGGTGTAGCTGAGCAGCACCGTGGCCCAGTCCGGCTGGCCGGTGACCGGGCAATTGCTCTTCAGCAGGTGGGAACACAGGTTCTCGGTAATCACCGCCCCGTCGGCCCGCAAACTGGCCGGGTCGTAGTCGTAGACCACCTCCGGCACCGGTTCATCGTCGATCAGCTCATAACCGGCCGGGCGCCCGATGGCCTGGCCGGCCTCATCAACGCTGTACAGATGCACCTGAACCGCGGCGCCGCAGGCAGTGGAGAGATCACCGGTAAGCGTGTCCGCCACCTGCCCCGGCGACGAGAACACCGTTTGGTTGAGCGAATTCAGGTACAGCTTGAGAGACTTGGACTCAATGATCGCCGGCGAAGCGGCCGGGAACCGTATCTCGGCCCAGGCGACGGCGGGGACACCCCCGGGCCGCAGCCAGGAGATTTCCCAGGCCTGCCAGAGGTCCTCGCCAAACCAGGGCCAGCGCCCGTCTTCCAGGCCAATGCGCCGGCGGTTGGCGCCCCGGGCCACCGGAAACAACAGGCCCGGATCGTACTGGTCCGGATACTCGCTGGCCTTGCCGAGCGGTGCGTTATCAAGTGCCATAGCGGTTCCTGAAGTCAGTGGCGTATGCCCTTGCCCCGCTGCAGCATCCGCAGTGCGAGAGCGGTCAGCAGAACAATGAATACCAGAATCATACCAAGAGACACGAACGGATTAACGTCTGACACCCCGAGAATGCCAAAACGGAAGCCGTTCACCATGTACAGGATCGGGTTGACCATCGACACCCCCTGCCAGAACCCGGGCAACAGGTCGATGCTGTAGAACACGCCACCCAGGTAAGTGAGCGGCGTAAGCACGAACGTCGGCACGATGGAAATATCATCAAACTTGGTGGCCAGCATGGCGTTAATGAACCCACCCACCGCGAACAGTCCCGAGGTGAGGAAGACCGTCACCACCACCATCAACAGGTTGTGAATCTGCAGCTGGGTAAACGCCAGCGACAGCAGCGTCACGATCAGGCCAATACCCAGGCCCCGGGCCATGCCACCGGCCACATAGCCCGCCAGGATCACCCAGTTTGGCACCGGCGAGACCAGCAACTCCTCAATACTGCGCTGGAATTTCATGGAAAAGAACGACGACACCACGTTGGCGTAGGAACTGGTGATGACCGCCATCATGATCAGGCCGGGCACGATAAACGACATATAGTCGAAGCCGCCCATCTGCCCGATGCGTGAGCCGATCAGGTTGCCAAAAATAATGAAGTACAGCGTCATGGTGACCGCCGGCGGCAACAGCGTCTGTGGCCAGATGCGGGTAAAACGGCGAATCTCGCGGATCACGATGGTGTTGAAAGCGGTCAGCAGGGCCTGGGTTTTCATGCCACGCCCTCCTTGACCCGGCGGGCCTCGGCGGCGTTATCCTCCACCATGCGGATGAACAGCTCCTCGAGCCGGTTGGCCTTGGTACGCATGCTCATCACCCGAATGCCCATTGCCTCCAGCTGCACGAACACCTGGTTCAGGCCCTGGCCCTTTTCAACGTCCACCTCCAGCGCTCCTTCGCCATCCATGCGGCAGTGAAAACCCGCCAATTCCGGCGGCTGCTTGAGCTCACTGTCGGTATCAAGTATGAATGTCTCGATGCTCAACTGCTGCAACAGCGCCCGCTTGCTGGTGTTCCGGAGGATCTTGCCATGGTCGATAATGGCAATGTTCCGGCACAGCGCTTCGGCTTCTTCCAGGTAATGGGTGGTCAGGATAATCGTGGTGCCCTGGCGGTTCATCTCCTCCAGAAACGTCCACATGGACCGGCGCAGCTCAATATCCACACCGGCGGTGGGCTCATCCAGAATCAACAGCCTGGGCTCGTGCACCAGCGCGCGGGCGATCATCAGGCGCCGCTTCATGCCACCGGACAACATCCGGGCGGGGCTATTCCGCTTTTCCCAGAGGCCCAGCTTTTTCAGGTACTTTTCCGCGGAGGCCGAGGCCTGTTTCAGGGGGATGCCGTAGTACCCCGCCTGGGTGGTCACGATATCGAACACCTTCTCGAACTGGTTGAAATTGAACTCCTGGGGCACCACACCGAGGTTCAGCTTGGCGTCCGACAGATGGGTATCGATGTCGTTGCCAAATACCCGCACCTTGCCGGCGGTCTTGTTCACCAGGGAGCAGACAATTCCGAGCGTGGTCGACTTGCCGGCACCGTTCGGGCCCAGCAGGGCGAAAAAATCCCCCTCGGCCACGTGCAGGTCGATGCCTCTGAGCGCCTGGAAACCGTCATCGTAGGTTTTGGTCAGGCCCTCGATAGCCAGCGCATTGGTCATAAACGATCCTGATTGGGTCTGAAATTCTGTGTCACATCCGCATCACAACAGGGCCGGCGCGATCCACGCCGGCCAGGAAATATAGAATGCTATTGTTTGAGGCAACTGACCGGATTTCAAGGCTCTGCCCCCATCCGCTCCGGTGCCGGGCAATCCTGCAAACTGCGACAGGAATCCCGATATCCGCCAGACCCCATCCCTATAATGCGGTTACAACAACTTACAATTGGTTGACCACGGCAGGTTTCACCCATGATATCCCCTCACCGCATCCGACCTTTCTGTCTCCTGTTGACCGCCCTCGCGCTCACCGGGTGCCTGAGCGACGACGAATCCGGCGGCAATGACACCAGCACCGGGCGCCTTCATTTCAACGGCTTCAGCGGCCTGAGCTACCAGACCGCCAGCCAGAGCGGCAAAACCGGCACCAACGGCGACTTTCGTTATTACCCGGGGGAACGCCTGAGCTTCCGGGTGGGCGATCTGCCATTGATGGATGACGTGCCGGCGCAGCCGTACGTGACCCTGCTGGAGTTCTTCCCGGACCTTCGCGCCGCCCTGACCAATCCCTCGGTCGACGACCGGGGGCTCAGCACCCACACCCTCACCGAACTACAATTGCTGGACCACGTACCGCTGGCCAACCTCACCCGCTTTCTGCTGGCCCTGAACTGGACCGAAAATGTCCGTGACGACCGGGGCATCGAGATCCGCGACCGGGTCATCCGCCAGCTCAACGCCGCCCTGCCCGACCTGACCAGCCCCATCGACTTTAACGTCAGCGCCTCGGAATTCGCGGCCACGGGCAATCCGCCGTCACCGGCCAACCAGTTGTTGTCGGCGATCTGCTTTTACCCGCCCGACAATGAGCTGTGCGACGAACCGCCCACCTTTGCGGAGATCGACGCTGCTCCTCCCCGCCCGGAAGACGAGAACGACTGGGATCCGAACGTGGATTACCGGGAAGACCTGCAGAACAAACGCGACCGCATCCTGGAAGCCGCCCGCAGCCTGGAGGACATCGACGCCGAGGCGGCCCGTGACTATCTGGAACGGGAACTCAATGCCATTACCACCGCCGTCTCCAACCGGTTCTACCTGGACGAGGAAACCGCCGACGTACCGGCAACGGACACCGCCATCAAATCAGTTCAGGTACGGCGGATTGCCGCCAACACCAACCTGGCGGAAATTGAAGCCATCAGTACCCGGCCCACGGACGTGGTGGTGCACTCGTACAGTTGGCAGACAGCGGATGTGGAGTATTTTGTGGCAGGCGAAACCGGTGGTGAGTCCGAGCTGATTCTGAGCTTTCGCCCGGAAAACACCTACCGGTGGATCAGAAAGTCGTTGCGGGTGATTATCCGTTAATCAACCGCGTCAGGTTCCAGCGGGACTCTCCACCGGTGACATCGTACCGGGCCGGATCGAGATTCTCCGTGCCGTGGGGCAGGCACTCGCGAATCACCAAGGGTTCCCCGCCCTCGCCGGTTTCGTTGAACTTTGCCAGATCGATGACCTTGGCAGACTTCAACGGCTGGTGCCCGGCATCGGTCATCACCATCACCCGGGGCCATAGCCGGCGTTCCGGCAAATGGGAGACCACAATGCCTCGCTGGCCATCGGTCAGCTCCACCAGGCTTCCGGTCGGGTAGATGCCAATCGCCCGGATGAAGCTCTCCACCAGGTCTTCCTGAAACTCGATGTTGCGCATCTCGTACAGCAGGGTCACAGCCTTGGCCGGCGTCATCGGGCGGGTATGCGCCCGGGGTTCGATCAGCGACTCAAAGAACTCCGCCAACCCGGCCACCTTGGCCAACAGCGGAATCCGGTCGCCACGAACACCCTCAGGGAACCCGGAACCGTTGTGCCGCTCCCGGTGGCCCTGCACCACACTCAGCACCGCCCGTGACAGGGCGCTGCCTTCCAGCATGGCAACACCCTTCTCCACATAGCTGCGGTACAGGGTGTATTCGTCGGCACTCAGTTGGCCCTCACGGCGAATCAGCTCGGCGGGCAGTGCTGTCTTACCGATCTGGGACAACAGGCAACCGAGCCCCAGGTGGTTCAGCAACCCCTCGTTCAGGCCCAACTGCCGGCCACACACCAGGGCCCACACCGAGGTGTTCAGGGCATGGCGATAGAGGTAGTTGTCGTGTTGCCGGGTCCGGCTCAGCCACAGCAGGGCGTCCGGCTGGCGAATGACACTGTCCACCATTTTACTGGTGATGGCCGCAATCGGCTTGAGATCCGGCACTTCCCGGGCGCGAAGGGTCAGAAACAGACGCTGCAGGGCCTCATCGGCATCGTCCAGCAGTCGCCGGGACGCCTTCACTTCCTTCTTGAGCGTGGTGGTCGCCTCATACTCGACCGGCTCGCGAATACTCAGGGGTGGCAGCTGAAGCTCTTCCCGACCGGAACCACGGCGGCTGACCTTGCGGCCAAAGGGGGCGGTGGCCTTCTGTTTGAGCTCTTTTGATTCTCTTGCTTCCGCAACGTCGATCATCACCCATTTGCAATGGGACACCAGCGCCCGCACATCGCCCTGCGAACGGATATGAAAGCCCTGAATGGGAAACGGGGTCTGGTGCCACGGCCGGTCCAGGTCGGACACAAACATCCCGATCTCGAGATCATGCACCGCAATTTTCTTTTGATGGACGCCCATGGGATACCTCTGAAACAGACTATTTGATGGATATCATTGTGATCCGATGGCAGAAAGAGTCCATTACAGTTTGGTAGCGCAGAGTAACGAAAGGGAAACAGAAGGTAACGGGAACCTTCATCAGGAAACAAAATGTAGCAACGTGACAGGCATCACACTATGACGTCAGATTCTGTCACTCCGCGTCACATGGTGTGTCGTCAAATTCCGGCATACGGTCGGTCAGCGAACCCCGGGGAACCTTGCGGGAGTAGACGGTGTAAGGCACCGTCGAGGCCCTCAGGTAATCCACATCCACCGCCTCATCACCCTGACCTTTTGTGTCAGTGACCGGCTCGCAGGACACCCGCAGCTCCAGTTGGCCGTCGATATCGGCAATGCGCGTTCCAGTGCCCGCCGGAGTCACCAGCATACAGGCCTCTTTACCGGAAACCACCTGCCCCCCGGGCACCCGGCGATCCAGGGCCGGATCGCCGCAGGCACGAATGCCGGTGGCGCAGTCACCCGCCCCGTCATGGCTGTCATCGCGCAGTTTCCAGACCCGCTCGCTGCACTGGGTTTCCACGATCAGCGCCGTGGTCTGGTCTGCAACAAACCACCAGCCCGGGTATTCCGCACTCTCCCAGGACACCCGCACATCCCGGGGCTGGCCACGGGAGCTCTCGGCCGGGAACATGGCGTAATGGGAGTAGTAGCTGGCGCAGCCCGTGAGCAGTGTCACCATCGCCAGGGTAGCGGCTTGCCTGCCGGCGCTCCAGCCCATGCCGTCAGTCTCCTTCCTGGTCAAACTGCAGGCCGTAGCCGTCGTTGGTCTTACGCACCACAATCATCTCCAGAATGGGCGCTGGCACCGGTAGCCCCTGCACCTGAACCGTTACCCGGTCACCGATGCCGGGCGTGAAGGGCTCGGTATCCACCACAATGAACACGCCGCCATCGGAAATGTCCCGGGTTGAAAAAACAAACTCACCGCACTGCGCGTGCACGACTCTGACTTTCGCACTCATTGCGGTGCGGCTGTGTATTCTGCGATCGTTCCCAACCATGTCCGGCGTTCCACAACTTTTGCAGTGTTTTTATAGTGTTCCGAAGCATAACACCATTTGCAAAGGAATAGGCCACAGGGGATATTGACTCAAGGGAAAATACAAATGAGAATGGTTGCTGTTTTTAACAATCTGTGACAAACGCCACAGTCAGAAGCCGATCCGACCCACAGGAATTTCATTATGATGCGAATGAAACTGGCTGCCACCGCCGCCGCTACGCTGGCAATCCTGCCCCTGAACGCCTCCGCCGACGGCGACGTCAACATCTACTCCTACCGTCAGGTTTATCTTCTGGAGCCGCTGCTGAATGCCTTTGAAAAGGAAACCGGCATCGACGCCAACGTGGTGTTCGCCAAGCAGGGC
>CBIHLH010000083.1:0-15694 GCA_966210405.1 uncultured Marinobacter sp. | reverse complement strand
ACCGATCGTGGTCCAGTTTTCGCAGTCGATGGCGCTCGATACCATCAATCCCAGCAGTTTTGTGGTGGAGAAAGTTGCAGACCCGGCGGCGCCGGCCACTATTGGCTCAGAACAGGTTATCAGCGGGCGCCTTGAGAAAAGTAACCAGAGAATCCGTTTTTATCCGGACCAACCCTGGGAAGCGGGCAGCCTGTACCGGTATACCATGAAATCAGCAACCAACGGCGACTGCAGCACGGGCAACTATGTCTGCTCCGAAGAAAGCCTGCCACTGCAAACCGATCTTCTGGTGGACCCCTCCGATATCGGCGGCCCGAACCTGACGATATATTTCACCGGCACGGAACCGCAGACAAGCGTTTTTACTCCGCTGCGCAATTTGCCGATCAGGGACACCAATTCAAACTATGTGGTCGACTGCGCTACGCCGGGAGGCACCACTTGCCTCGAACCGTTTGACCACGAGCCAGATGCAGCAAACGGAGGTTTCCTCCCCTCTGCCAACTCCACGAAACTGATGGTTGTTAATGGCGAAAGCAGCCAGGGACCGGCCCGGGTTGGCTGCTCCCCGGACAATGCGGATTGCCCGGAGAACAAATTCATCTACCAGACGTACGGGCTGGATACAGAAGTCATAGGCCCCGCGTTTGACGAAAACGGCAACAACATCGGTGTGAGGGTCCTCCTGTATCCGACACTCCTTGCCACATCATCGGCCACGGTTATAGTAAGCCCCAACCTGCTGTTTGGCTCCGACATTACCTCGGAAACAGGCACACAGATCCTGCGCATGACCTATGGAGAGCCCACGCCCGGTAACCCCCTGGGGCTTGTTGAGGGCATTATTGCCGAAGGTGCCAACGGTGGACCCGTGTTCCGTACGGTGGCAAATCTCACGCTGGATGCCCCCAACCTGTCCGGCGTCAGCAGCCATGATGTGTATAGCAAACCTTTGCAACTTCAGCTGGAAGGACCGATCACCTTCTTTGACGATGGTCGCATGCAGATTGAACAGCGTAACCTCGTCGCCGAGGATATTGAGGTCAATGCCGTCAGTTTCGGGATTGTGACGGTCACCATACCGCTGCAGATACCCGACAACGGCGCTTACCTCAACTTCATCTCCAACCCCATCAAGGAGATCCCCGCCGTGCAATAGCCAGCGTCTTCCTGGCACCAGGGCCAGCCCGCCGGGCTGGCCCTTTTTTTGTACCTGAAAGGCCGATCCGTTATTTCCCCCCGATGATCAATTCCTGCTAATCTGGTTGCACAATGAAACTTCAAGCGGCGTGACCAGATTAAAACCAACCCGGAGACAGTCCCCATGGAAAACGGCACCCATTACCGAACCTGCCACCTGTGCGAGGCCATGTGCGGCGTTGCCATTGAGGTCAGCGGGGGGCAGATTACCGCCATTCGGGGAGATCAGGACGACCCACTTAGCCAGGGCCACATCTGCCCCAAAGCCGTCGCCCTGCAAGATTTGCATGAGGATCCGGACCGGCTGCGTAAGCCCGTGCGCAGAACTGCCGAGGGCTGGCAGGAGATGGGCTGGGAGGAAGCCTTTACCCTGGTGGCGGACAAACTCCATGCCACCCGCCAGGAACACGGCCGGAACAGTATCGGGGTGTACCTTGGCAACCCGAACGTTCATAACCACGGCTCACTGGTTGCCACCATGCCCTTCCTGCGGGCCATTGGCAGCCAGAACCGGTTCTCTGCCACCTCCAATGACCAGTTGCCCCACATGCTGGCCAGCCTGGAGATGTTTGGCCACCAGATTCTTTTCCCCATTCCCGATATCGACCGTACCGACCTGTTTCTGTGCATTGGCGCCAACCCGATGGCTTCCAATGGCAGCCTGATGACGGTGCCGGATTTTCGGGGGCGAGTGAAACGCCTGAAGCAGCGAGGCGGAAAAATGATCGTGGTGGACCCTCGCCGCACCGAGACAGGTAAGCTGGCGGACGAGTTTCACTTCATCCGGCCCGGCACCGATGCATTTTTGCTCATGGCGATGGTGCACACGCTCTTTGAAGAGAACCTGGTGAACCCGGGCCCGGCCGATCGACTGGTGAAAGACATGGACCTGTTACGGCTGGCTGCCCTGGCCTTCACGCCGGAAGCCGCCAGCCGGCATACCGGCATTGAGGCCGACAACATACGGGCGCTGGCCCGTGAGCTGGCCCATACCCCAAAGGCCGCGCTTTATACTCGCATGGGCACCAGCACCCAGGCCTACGGCGGCCTGTCCACCTGGCTGGCCTACTGCCTGAATATCCTGACCGGCAAACTGGACACCGTTGGCGGCGTGATGTTTACCCAGCCCGCCATTGATCTGGTAGCGCTTGGCGCCATGTCTGGCCAGAACGGGCATTTCGGCAAACGCCACAGCCGGGTAAAGGGGCTGCCTGAATTTGCCGGCGAGTACCCGGCCAGTACCATGGCCGATGAAATCCTGACGCCGGGCGACGGACAGATCCGGGCCTTCGTCACCGTGGCAGGTAACCCGGTGCTGTCCAGCCCGAACGGTCGACGCCTGGAAAATGCCCTGAGCGGACTCGATTTCATGGTATCGGTGGATTACTACCTGAATGAAACCACGCGCCATGCCGACGTCATCCTGCCGCCCACCGCAGCCCTCGAGCGCAGCCACTACGATCTGATTTTCAGCCTGTTTGCGGTGCGCAACACGGCCAAGTACAGCGAGGCCCTGTTTGATCCGGGTGCCGATACCCGCCATGACTGGCAGATTCTGCTGGAACTGGCCCACCGCCTGGAGCGGCACCGCAGTGGCGGCCGGCTTCCGATGCGGGCCGAACTGGGCTGGCGGGCGTTCAAACAGGTCGGGCCGGACCCCATCCTCGATCTGCTGCTCCGGTCCGGCCCCTACGGCACCGATGCCGGGCCCGCCCGCGGTGTCCTGCAGCCATTGACCGACCTGGCCATGGACATCCTGCCCAAGCGCCACCCGCTGCGGAGCCTGGCGAAACTCAGCCCCCTGAACCGACACTGGCAGGCACTGCCCAAGGGACTGTCTCTCCGGGCCCTGAAAGACAACCCGAATGGCGTGGACCTGGGGCCGCTTCAGCCCTCGCTGCCAGACCGGCTGTATACCCGCGATGGCAAGATCAACCTGGCCCCCCGACGCTATCTGGAGGATGTGAAGCGCCTGCATGACCAGTTGGCCCGAGAGCCTTCCGACGGCCTGCTGCTGATCGGCCGACGCCACCTTCGCAGCAACAACTCCTGGATGCACAACAGCCAGCGCCTGGTGAAAGGCAAAGACCGCTGTACCCTGATGATCCACACAAGTGACGCCACCCACCTCGGCCTTCAGGCCGGGGACTCGGCCGAAATCCGCGCCGATGACCGGCGCATCGTGTTACCAGTGGAGGTGACCGATGACATCATGCCCGGCGTTGTGTCGATACCCCATGGCTGGGGCCATGACCGGGAGGGTACCGGGCAGAGGTTTGCCACCGCCCATGCCGGAGCCAGCATCAACGATGTGCTGAGCGACGAACAGGTGGATCCACTGGTGGGCACGTCGGTCTTGAACGGCCAGTCCGTTACTGTCAAAGTCTGGCGCCCGGAGCATCAACGCAAACGGGCCTGAGACAATAAAGGGAGACGGCTATGCCCCAGTGGCTGCAGTGGGTTCTGATTATCGCTGGTGCCATCGCCAGCATCGCGCTATTGGTGTTTATCGGTCGCCAGGCCAGAGTTCTGGCGGACAACCGGAAGCGCCAGCAAAAGGCCATCGCCTTTCAGGAGAAGCGACGACAGGGCATGATTGAAAGCATCCGTGTGATTGCCATGGCGGTGGAGGAGGATCAGGTGGAATATTCGGAAGCCTGCCTTCGCATCAAGGGCCTGCTGGATCACGTGGCGCCGGAACTGATGGAGCAGGCGCCGTTCCGGATCTTTCGCGAGGTACACGATCAGCTCGAACACATGCCGACACATCGGGCACGCCAGCAGACCGATACCCGATTTGTGCAGAAGATGGATCGCGAGCGCTACGATATTGAAAACGCCAATGCCGACGAGATCCGGAGGGCGGCAACCGCCATCCGGCACCACGTTTTTTAGGCGCCCGCTTTTTACGGGTTCATCATGCCGGCCATGGCCATGATGCTATCTTTACTGCGCACCAGTTCATCGAACTGCTCCTCCACCTGCTCACGATTCAATCCCAGCTCGTCAAACACCTCCTGACGGATCGGGCCACCGGCGCCAAGCGCCACACCTCGCGCCGTCAGCAATTGCCGGCCAAGCCAGAGCAGCCGGGCGTAGACCCTGTGTGGCCCGTCATACCCCGGGTTTTTCTGGTAGCGGATCGCCAGCGTCACTTCATCGGGCATGCCCCAGTTGTCCATCAGCTGCGCGGCAATCTGCTCACGGGTGATACCCAGCAGATAATGCTCGGTGACCGACGAGTCAATCTGCGGGTTCACCTCCAGCGACCGGCACACCAGCTTGAAATGAGGCGGAAAGACCTGCGCCAGCACCAGATAGCCGAAGTTGTGCAGCAGTCCGGACAGATACGCCAGGCCGAACAGCGGACGCTCACCCCGGCGCATCATGCTGGCCAGAATGCCCGCCGACTGCGCTTGCCAGATCGCCTGCTGCCAGTAATCCACATAACCTTCCGGATGATCCGCGGGCTGTTTCAGGGCGCGCCCCAACGACAACCCCATGGCCAGGTTCATCACCAGATCAAACCCCAGAACCCGGGATACCGCATCGTGAACCGAACGTACCTGGCCGGCGGCCGCGTAAAACGACGACGACGCCCAACTGACCACCTGGGCTGCCAGGCTCGGATCGCTCTCGACAATGTCGACCAGGTCGCCCATTACCGCGTTCGGATTCACCCGCAGGTGAATAATCCTCTGGGCAGTCTCCGGCAGTGGCGGTAACTCCAGAGTATCCTCCAGGCGCTGCTGAATGCGCAGCCCGGTGAATTTCTTCAGGGCAAAGTGGAACTGATCCCGATCCTTGCCGTGGTCATCAAGATTGACCAGGATCGAGTCCGGATCGATGGTAAAAGAGCCGCGATCCGCCTGAGCCGTCAGGTTTCGGAAGTCCCCGGCGGGCATGACCATGGCCAGATTCTGTTCGCCCAGCTCCAGGGCCACCGCTGACAACTGGTCGACCTCCCGGTCGATCACAGTCGGCCAGCCGGTCAGGGATGGCAGCGCCGGCAACTCCTTTAAACCGGCCCGCTCCCGAACCCGGACCTGCTCCCGGCGCTTCATCAGCCGCAAATCGCGACCAAGGAGCTTGTTCAACTGCTCCAGGTCAATCAGATCATTCTGGCGGCAGATGGCCTGAAGATTGCCCTGCTCGTCACTGAGCAGCACCATCCGCAGCCTATCCTGTTCGCTGGCCTGACTGACAGCCCGCAATGATATATCAGCGGCGGAGCCACCGAGGGCCTGCAGAACGGAGACAGGTAAATCCATAGTCTTCTCCCGAATATTGCTTATATCTTCCGACTTTGGAAATTCCGGCACGGTTATGGGCTCAGTATAGGACATGGCTGCCGTGCGAAAGTTGATATATACGTAGTTTCTGTCGTAATCCATACGTGGGCCGGACCACAGCAGACCCGTCAAACATCTCCGTAGCGGATTTTTTCACCCAGCCAGCGCCGGATCAGCGCCTGAACCACCTGCGGCTCGCGCATCAGCGCCGGTGCCATTTCCCGCACGGGCTCGATCCAGCCCTTGTCCCGCTCAAAGTCCGCCAGCCGGAACTGCATCATGCCGGTCTGGCGCGTTCCCAGCACTTCCCCGGGGCCCCGGATCTCCAGATCCTTCTCGGCAATAAAAAAACCATCCTGGCTATCCCGCAACGCCTGCAGACGGGCCTTGCCATTGGCGGATAGCGGCGGGTGATACATCAACACACAGAAGCTGGCCTGTTCTCCCCGGCCAACCCGCCCACGCAACTGGTGCAGTTGTGCCAGCCCCAATCGCTCCGGGTTTTCAATAATGATCAACGAGGCATTGGGAACGTCCACGCCCACTTCAATGACCGTCGTCGCCACCAGCAGGTCCAGCTCACCTTCCTTGAACTGCGCCATGACCGCCGCCTTTTCACTGGCTTTCAACCGGCCATGGACCAGGCCCACCTTCAGATCCGACAAATGCTCGGCCAATTCGTCGGCGGTTACTTCCGCTGCCTGGCACTGCAAGGCCTCGGACTCCTCGATCAGGGTGCAGACCCAATAGGCCTGCCTCCCTTCCCGGCAAGCGCTCCGCACCCGCTCCACCACCGCTTCCCGGCGGCTGTCAGGAATGACAATGGTCTCAATCGGCTTGCGCCCCGGTGGCAGTTCATCAATAACCGACGTATCCAGGTCAGCGTAGGCACTCATGGCCAGCGTTCTCGGTATGGGGGTCGCCGTCATAATCAGCTGATGCGGCGCCAGCGTGCCGCCCACGCCTTTCTCCCGGAGTGCCAGCCGCTGATGCACCCCAAAGCGATGCTGTTCATCAACAATCACCAGCGCCAGGCGCTGGAAGGCCACGTCACCCTGGAACAGGGCGTGAGTGCCAATCACAATCTGGGCAGTACCAGACAGAACGGCCTCCAGCGCCTCCTGCCGGGCCTTTCCCTTCACCTTGCCAGACAACCACGCCAACTGGATACCAAGAGGTTCGAGCCAGCTCCGGAAGCTCTGGTAATGTTGCTCGGCCAGGATTTCGGTGGGAGCCATGAGCGCCACCTGCGCACCAGCGCTGATGACCTGCAACGCCGCCAGCGCCGCCACCACGGTTTTGCCAGAGCCCACATCCCCCTGCACCAGCCGAAGCATGGGCAGGGGCTGGCTCAGATCCTGCCGGATCTCGTTGATGACAAGGCGCTGGGCACCGGTGAGCTGAAAGGGAAGCGACTCGAGAAATTGCGCGGGCAGATCGCCCGTGGGCAGCAACGGCAAAGCCTCCCGCGCCTGCATCTGCTCACGTACCTGCAGCAGGCTGAGCTGGTGCGCCAGCAACTCCTCCATCACCAGTCGCTGCTGGGCCGGGTGACGGCCTTCCATCAACAGCGGCACGGGCGCAGTCGCGGGTGGCGAATGCACCAGCCGGACCGCCTCGGTAATACCCGGTAATTGATAATCCGCCAGCAGCGCCGGTGGCAGCCAGTCCCGGATCGGGTAACGCTGGAGATAGTCCAGCGCCTGCTGACACAACCCCCGGACCCGGGGTTGCTGTATGCCCTCGGTCAGCGGGTACACCGGTGTCAGTGTTGCTTCACCTTCCGCAGGCAGCGGAGGCGGGTTCACTTGATATTCCGGATGGTAGAATTCATAGCCGGCCCGGCCGGGCCGTACCTCGCCAAAACACCGCACCCGTGTGCCCTCGACAAGCTGGTTTTTCTGGGCCGCGTTGAAGTGGAAGAAGCGCATCACCAGAAATCCGCTGGCATCCTTCAGAGTCACCTGAAGGCTTCTGCGACGACCCATGACCAGATCGGCTTTCATGACCTCACCTTCCACCACGGCCACGTCTCCGATCCGGAGACTGCCCATGGGGACGATCCGGGTCCGGTCTTCGTAGCGGTGAGGCAGGTGAAACAGCAGGTCCTGGAGCGAGGCAATGCCCAGCCTGGCCAGCTTGTCTGCCAGCGCACTGCCGACGCCCTTGAGCTGGGTGACCGGGATGTCATCCAGTGAGGTCATAACGGCGCTCAGGCACTTTCCGCAACGGCCGGTGTATCCGTACTGGCCTTTTCAATCACCCGGCACTGGCTGGCCGCCAGGGACAGCACGTCAATGGCCTTGGGCCGGGGAAACGTCACCCGCCAGGCCAGGGCCACGGTCCGGAAGGGGACCGGGGCAGCGAACGGGCGAACGGCCAGAATGTCTTCCTGGTATTGCATGGCGGTCGCCGCCGACAGTGGCAACACGGTAATCCCCAGGCCGGAGGCCACCATATGGCGAATGGTCTCCAGGGAACTGCCTTCGGTGACCAGCGCCGGCGAACCCGTGTCCACCCGGCTGGTGACCGCTTCCACCAGGGGCGGACAGGATTCCAGCACCTGATCGCGGAAGCAGTGGCCGGGGCCCAGCAACAGGAGCTGCTCCTGAGCCAGTTCATCGGCGGTCAGTTGCTCCTTGCTGGCCAGCGGGTGACCGGCGGGCAGCAATACCACGAATGGCTCGTCGTAGAGTGGCAGGGTAACCACTTCCGGCTCTTCGAACGGCAATGCGATGATGATCGCATCCAGATCCGACTGGCGGAGCTTCTGGCGCAAATTGGCGGTGTAGTTTTCCTCGATGTACAAGGGCATGTCCGGCGCTGCCCGGCGCAGCTCCGGCAACAAATGCGGAAACAGGTAGGGCCCGATGGTGTAAATGGCGCCCACTTTCAAGGGCGAGTTCAGCTGGTTCTTGCCATCCTGCGCCATGTCTTTGATCAGACCGACCTGATCGAGAACACGCTGGGCCTGGTCAATAATCCGCTGGCCGGTTTCGGTCACCCGTATGCTGCTCTTGCTGCGCTCAAACAGGGGGATGCCCAGTTCATCTTCCAGCTTCTTGACCGCCACACTCAGCGTCGGCTGGCTGACATGGCAACGCTCGGCGGCCCGGCCAAAATGCCTTTCGCGCGCAAGCGTAACGACGTATCGTAACTCGGTGAGAGTCATGGTGAGCTCCGGTCAAAGGGGAACGGATCAATGATTCACTAATTTATGAGCTAAAGCATAAGGATTGAAATTGTCTATGGCAATCACTGAACGTGCGAACGCCCCTCGAATCCTGGTGGCCGGTTGCGGCAAACTCGGTGGCGCCATCGCCAGCCTTCTGGCGCCAGCGGCCCAGGTCTACGGCCTGCGGCGCTCCCCGGAAAAGGTACCCCGGGATGTTGAAGGTATCGGCGCAGACCTGACTCGCCCGGAAACCCTCCAGGGGCAGTTACCGGAAGATCTCGACATTGTCATCTATTGCCTGACACCGGCCAGCTATGACGAACAGGGATACCGGGAAGCCTACGTCAACGGTCTGACCAACTTGCTGCAGGCATTGGGTAGCCAACGGCTGACACGGCTTTTCTTCATCAGCAGCACCAGTGTTTATGGCCAGAACGACGACAGCTGGGTGGACGAAACCAGCCCTGCCCGGCCGGCCAGGGCCAGTGGCGGGCAGATACTGGCGGCGGAGCAGGTTGCCCTGAAAAGTAGCCACCCGGCCACCATAGTACGCTTCAGCGGTATTTACGGGCCCTCCCGGAAGCGGTTCCTCGACGAAGTCATTGCGGGCCGGATGAACCCGCTAACGCCGGCGCCGTTCAGCAACCGGATCCATGAAGACGATGCCGCTGGAGCAATCGTACACCTGACCGGCCTGGCCCTGAGAGGCGAAGCACTGGCGCCCTGCTACCTTGGCAGCGACTGTGAGCCGGCCCGGCTGGACGACGTGGTGGACTGGGTTCGCCAGCAAGTGCGCTGTGCGGCGCCTGTGGAGAGCGCCAGAAAAGGTGGCCGGGCCGGCAGCAAGCGGTGTCGGAACACCCGCTTGCGGGACAGCGGGTTTACCTTCCGGTACCCGGACTTCCGGGCCGGCTACCGGGCCATAATCGAACAGCGATAGGCGCTGGCCGGTTTCAGCTCAGCACCATCACCGCTTCCATTTCCACCGGCACACCCTTTGGCAGTGCCGCAACGCCCACCGCCGCGCGGGCCGGGTACGGTTCCTGGAAAGAGGTTGCCATGATCTCGTTGACCGTGGCGAAGTTTGCCAGATCGGTCATGTAGATATTGAGTTTGACGATGTCCTTGAGCTCACCGCCGGAAGCTTCGCACACGGCTTTCAGGTTTTCGAACACTTGCCGGGTCTTGGCCGCGAAATCGCCGGAAACCACTTCCATGGTCTCCGGAACCAGCGGAATCTGGCCCGACAGGTAAACCGTGTCACCGGCTTTTACCGCCTGGGAATAGGTACCGATGGCCTGGGGGGCATTTTCGGTCTGGATTACGGACTTGTTGGTCATGACCTTGGACTTCCTCTCTTCGAAAACGCCAATCGTCGCCCTCGGGGGCTGCGCCTGTCAACCGGGCGTTGGTCCGGCTCAGTGCCGCACCCGGCTGATGTGAGTAATCGCCCGGATGTTACGGATACGCCGCATCACCCGCGCCAGGTGTCGGCGGCCATTCACATGCACCACCAGGCTGACCACGCCAAAGCGCGCATTCTGCTCTTCCACGTTGATGCGCTCAATGTTGCCGTCGGCCATCGCCACGGCGTTGGCCACCTCTGCAATCACACCGCGTTGACGTTCCAGCTCAACCCGCAGTTCCACCGAGAACTCGTCGGTGATGTCCTTGGCCCACTTCAGATGGGTCAGCTTGGCCCGCCCGTCATCGTCTTCAGGCAGGCGGGAGCAGGTATCGGAGTGAATCACCATGCCGTGACCCGAATCCATCACCCCTACCACCGGATCCCCCGGAATGGGCTTGCAGCAACTGGCAAACCGGACCAGCAGACCCTCGGTGCCGCGGATGGTAACAGCCCCGCGCTCGACCCCCTGAATGGCTTCGGAGGCGGCTCCCGATTCGGCGCCCTCACCGCCACTGACCAGTTGCCGGGCCACCAGGTAGGCCATGCGGTTACCCAGTCCGATGTCGCTCACCAGATCATCGAAACTGTTGACCTGGTTGTGGTTGACGACCGTCTGGATCTGGGCATCACCGATGTCCGCCAGCCGGGCGCCGAAACCCTTGAGTGACTTCTTCAGCAACGTCCGGCCCAGCTCCAGCGACTCCGCCCGCTTCTGGCTCTTGAGCACATGGCGGATACTGCTCCGGGCCTTGCCGGTGACCACGAAACTGAGCCAGGCCGGGTTCGGTCGTGCGCCCGGCGCGGTGATCACTTCCACGGTCTGGCCGCTCTGCAGAGACTGGCTCAACGATGCCAGATTCCGATTGATTCGGCACGCCACCGCGGCATTGCCGATATCCGTATGAATGGCATAGGCAAAATCCACCGGAGTGGCGCCGCTGGGCAATTCCATGATCCTGCCCTTGGGAGTAAACACATAGATCTCATCCGGGAACAGATCCACCTTCACGTGCTCGATAAATTCCAGGGAGTCATCGGCACGCTCGCGCATTTCCATCAACCCCTTCACCCAGCGGTCAACCCGGGCCTGATTGACACTGGTCACACTTGACGGCTCGTTCTTGTACATCCAGTGGGCGGCAATGCCGTTGTTGGCAATGTGCTCCATCTCCTCGGTCCGGATCTGGATCTCGATGTTCACGTGCATGCCGAATAACGTGGTGTGAAGCGACTGGTAGCCATTGGCCTTGGGCATGGCAATGTAGTCCTTGAATCGCCCCGGAAGCGGCTTGTACAGGCTGTGGACGGCGCCGAGAATGCGGTAACAGTCGTCTTCGGTGTCGGTAATAATGCGGAAGGCGTAAACGTCCATGATTTCATGGAAGGATTTCTGTTTGAACTTCATCTTGTTGTAGATGCTGTTCAGGTGTTTCTCACGCCCCAGAATGCGGCCTGGCAGCCCGCGTTCCTCGAGTTTTTCCTGCAGCCGGCCCCGTATCTCGTCAATGATTTCCCGGTGACTGCCACGCAGCTTCTCCACGGCCTTGGAAATGTACTTCGAGCGCATGGGATACAGCGAGGAGAAACCCAGATCCTCAAGCTCGGTACAGATGGAGTGCATCCCCAGACGGTTGGCAATGGGGGCGTAGATATCAAGCGTCTCGGTGGCGATACGCTGGCGCTTTTCGTAGGGCATGGGGCCCAGGGTTCGCATGTTGTGGAGGCGGTCTGCGAGCTTCACCAGGATAACCCGGATATCCCGGGCCATGGCCAGGGTCATCTTCTGGAAGTTTTCGGCCTGGGCCTCGGCACGGGAGCGGAACTCAATCTGGGTCAGTTTACTGACCCCGTCCACGAGCTCGGCAACGTCTTCACCAAACTGCTCGGAGAGCGCATCCTTGGGAATACCGGTATCTTCAATCACATCGTGGAGCATGGCGGCCATCAGGCTTTGATGGTCCAGCCTCAGGTCGGCCAGGATGTGGGCCACGGCCAGCGGGTGGGTGATGTAACGATCACCGCTTTTGCGCATCTGACCTTCGTGGGCCTGTTCGGCATAATAGTAGGCCCGCCGCACCTGATTGATGCGACTGGTATCCAGATAGGTGCTGAGCTCCTTCGCCAGCCCTTCAACCGTAGCCTCTGCCGACACCGCGCCTCCACGAATTCCTAAACATCAGCGACAAAAAAACCCGAATGCACGCATCCGGGTCCTTCCGCAATCCAATCAGCGACGTTCTATAGGTACACTATAAGAGCGCGGTGACGGATTTCAAACCATCCAGTCGACGAATACTCACCCGCCGACAGGGTCCATTACCCTTACTCTTCGTCTTCCTCGACCAGCAGGGAACGGGTAATCTTGCCTTCGGCGATTTCGCGCAGGGCAATCACCGTGGGCTTGTCGTTCTCTTCAGCAACCATCGGCTCGGCACCCTTGGTGGCGAGTTGACGGGCACGCTTGGTTGCCAGCATTACCAGCTGGAAGCGGTTATCAACGTTTTCCAGACAATCTTCAACGGTAACTCGTGCCATAACTTCCCCGACAAATAAAATAACTGATTCAGCAGACCGCGTAGTGTACTGCGACCGGCCTGATTTGTATACAGCAAACCGGCGGCTTCAGGCGCCGCCGGAAAGCCCCGCCAACAGCTCACGATAACGGGATTGCTGCACGGACATTCGCAGGCGCTGACTGCAGACAATAGCCAGCAACTCGGCCAGCGCGTCATCGAACTGGTCATTCACCACCAGGTAATCAAACTCGACGGCATGACGGCATTCTTCCTTTGCCTCGGCCAGCCGGCGTTCAACCACCTCGGGCGCATCCGTGCCCCGGCCCACCAGACGCTCCCGCAACACCTCCGGTGACGGCGGGACGATGAAGATGCCCACGCACTCCCGGATAAGGCGGCGCACCTGCACGGCCCCCTGCCAGTCAATCTCCAGAATCACATCCTGGCCTTTGGCGAGAGTCTCCCGCACCCAAACCTGAGAGGTGCCGTAGTAGTTGCCGAAAACGTCCGCATGCTCCAGGAAGTCGCCCCGGGCGATCATGGATTCGAATTGCTCACGGGTGACGAAATGGTAGTTGACACCGTCCTGCTCGCCTTCCCGCATCGTCCGGGTGGTGTGGGATACCGACACCCCCAGGCGCTCGTCCCGACGCAGCATCTGCGTCACAAGGCTCGTCTTACCGGCGCCGGACGGCGCGGAAATCACATAGAGCGTACCCTGCTCAACTGCCTGGCTCATCACAAAACCACTCCCGAACTGACCCTGTCGGCCGCCATCGGCGACCGTGAAATGCGGCGATTATACGGGCTTTGTCCGGATACCGCACCCTGAGTCCCCGCGTCCTGATACCATAGCCTGACCAGCCCGGGCTGACCGGGCCCGACACCGAGCTGAAAGACCTGACCATGCGAATCACCATCGACACCACGACAGACCAGCCCCGGACCGCCATCGACGCACTGAGCGCTGCGTCGGAGCTTTCACGGCAGAAAATCAAGGACGCCATGAACAAGGGCGCCTGCTGGTGGACCCATAAAGGCAAGCAGGTAAGACTTCGCAGAGCAACGCGGATGCTCCAGCCGGGCACGCGACTGAAACTCTATTACGACGACGCGGTCCTGACCAAGGCGCCCCCGGAGACCACGCTACTGGAAGACAAAGCTCGCTACAGCGTCTGGTTCAAACCCCATGGCATGCTGGCACAGGGCTCCCAGTGGGGCGACCACTGCAGCCTGCTGCGCCTGGTGGAAACCCGACTGCAGCGACCTTGCCACCTGGTCCATCGGCTGGATGCCGATGCCGCCGGGCTGATGCTGATTGCCCACGACCCGAAAGCCGCCGGCGCCCTGTCCAAATGCTTCGCCGGTCGCACCCTGACCAAACATTACCGGGTGCGAGTCACCGGACGACTCGACGCCAATAACCGTTTGCTGGACTCACCGGTAGACGGCAAGACGGCCACAAGCTGGATATCAACACGCGCCACCGACGACAATAGCCAGACCACCCTGCTTGACGTACGCATCGACACCGGTCGCAAGCACCAGATTCGCCGGCACCTGGCCGGCATCGGCCATCCGGTCATCGGTGACCGCCTGTACGGCCAGCCAGCACCACAACTCTTACAACTGCTCGCGAACTATCTGCAATTCGACTGCCCGGTAACCGGCGGCACAGTCACCCTGAGTGTCCCGGAGGAGTTGAACGCTGTGGGCTGAGGTTATTCCAGGTTCTGTACCTGTTCCCGCATCTGTTCAATCAACACCTTGAGATCCACCGCCACCCGGGTCACCCGGGCATCGATACTCTTGCTGCTCAGAGTGTTCGCCTCCCGGTTCAGCTCCTGCATCAGGAAATCCAGACGCCGGCCAATGGCATCATCACCCTGCAGGGTGTCGGACACCTCACTGATATGGGCGTCCAGCCGGTCAAGCTCCTCCGCCACATCGGATTTCTGGGCCAGCATCACCATCTCCTGGGCCACCCGGTCCGCATCCAGCTCCACACGGGCTTTTTCGAACCGCTCCCGGAGCGACTGTTCCTGGGCTTGCAACAGCTCCGGCATCAGCGTCCGGACTTCCGCCACACACTCCCCCATCACCGTCAGGCGATCCTCAAACAGCGGGCGCAGTCGTTCACCCTCACGCTCACGCACAGACGTGAGTTCGGCAACGGTCTGCTCAAACAAGCCCAATGCGGCATCCCGGGCCAGGCCATAATCCTGTTCCTGTACCGACAGGACACCCGGCCAGCGAAGGATGTCGAGCGCATTGATGTGCGCCGGATTATCCAGCATTCGATTAACATGATTTGCCGCCTCGTTGACGGCCTGAGCCATCTCCTCGTTGACCTCGAAGCTCTGGCTCGACGGGTCGGCCGGCTGCAGGCGCATCGAGATATCCACCTTGCCCCGCTTGAGGTGTTTGCGCAGCACCTCCCGGAACCGGTTTTCCAGTTCCCGGAACGCATCCGGCAAACGAAACGACGGTTCCAGGTACCGGTGATTCACCGTTCGAATCTCGCAGGTCAACGTGCCCCAGTCCTCCTGGACATCCTGGCGGGCAAAGGCAGTCATGCTTCGAATCATGGTCACTCCAGTGATGGTTTACGATCGTCATCTGAGTTTAACAGGCTCTTAACGCCCACGACGAACCCTGTGCTTGCCATCCCCCCGAACCGGGCACCCAACGTGTTATACTCACGCGCCTTTCAACACCGACCGGGGCCCTAACCCGGACATTCATCACAGACTTCAGGACACACTATGCGACCCAGTGGCAGAACGCCCGAACAACCGAGAGATGTTCGAATTACCCGCAACTACACGCGGCACGCCGAAGGTTCCGTGCTGGTGGAATTCGGAGACACCAAAGTTATCTGCACCGCCTCCATTGAGAACAAGGTGCCCCCCTTTCTGCGTGGTGAAGGCAAGGGCTGGATCACCGCCGAGTACGGCATGCTGCCCCGCTCCACCGGCAGCCGCATGGGCCGGGAAGCCGCCCGCGGCAAACAGGGCGGGCGTACCGTCGAAATCCAGCGCCTGATTGGTCGCTCCCTGCGCGCCGCCGTTGACCTGACTGCCCTCGGGGAACACTCCATCAC
>CBIHLH010000082.1:0-15935 GCA_966210405.1 uncultured Marinobacter sp. | reverse complement strand
CGGTATTGGTGAAGCCCAGATCACGCAGCAGGTTCTTGATGATCCGTCGCATCGTGGAAAAGTCGTCCACGATGAGAATTTTCATGTTTTTGTCCAATGGGACCTCCAGTTAGTCGCACCCGGAATTCGTTTGGCCTTCGCGCCCGAAGTCTGGCAGGCCGCTGGTTCAAGGGCTTATTGTCAGGCCTTTGGTCCGGTTGTAAAGCACCGGTTACCAAAAACTACAGACGGGCCATGCGCCGACACACTCCCCGGCCGGAAATCATCAGCTCTACGGGTCCTGACGCCACCCGGCCAGCCGCCCCCTGAGTCGAAGCGCTGACTGGCTGTGAATCTGGCTCACCCGGCTTTCGCTGACGCCGAGCACAGCGCCGATTTCCTTCAGATTGAGTTCGTCCTGATAGTACAGACTCAACACCAGCTTCTCCCGCTCGGGAAGGTCCTCGATCGCCTCTGCCAAGTGGCGACGGAACGAGTCCGAAGACAGGCCGTCCAGTGGATTATCACTGGTCTCTGATTCTTCTATCGGCAGCTCACCGGATTCATTGAGCTCATCCAGGCTAAAAAGTCGTCCGCTGGTGGCATCGGAGAGGGAGGCGTGGTAATCCGACAGCTCCATCCCCAGCTCTGCGGCTACTTCGCCATCCTGGGCTTCCCGCCCCAGACGGTCTTCCACCACCTTGATGGCGCTGGCAATACGACGGGCATTGCGGTGAACGGAGCGGGGTACCCAGTCGCCCTTGCGGATCTCATCCACCATGGCGCCACGGATGCGGATACCCGCGTAGGTTTCGAAGGTTGCCCCCTTGGCGGCGCTGTAGCGCTGCGCGGCTTCCAGCAGACCAATCATACCGGCCTGCATCAGGTCCTCGAGCTGCACGGACGCCGGCAACCGGACCATCAGGTGAAGGGCTATTTTCTTGACCAGCGGCGCATGCGTCTCAATCAGTTCAGACGCGCCCTTGGCACCAGACTGGTTATAGATTCCCAGGTGTTTCGCCAATGTCATGTATCCGGTTTTTTATTCGACTGGATTTGCTTCAGACTTCGACGAGCCGCTCGACAAAAAACTCCAGGTGACCCCTGGGCGACGATGGCAGCGGCCAGCTATCCACTTTCTCCGCCAGTGCCTTTATGGCCAGGGACGCCTTCGCCCGGGGGTAGGCATCCAGAACCGCTCGCTGGCGCTGAACCGCTTTTTTGACCGCCTCGTCGTAGGGCACCATACCCACATATTGTAGTGCGACATCAAGAAAGCGCTCGGTGACACGGGTCAGTTTTTCGAACAGATGACGCCCCTCCTGCTCATTGCGGACCTGGTTGGCGAGAATGCGGAAGCGGTTGGTGCCGTAGTCACGGTTCATCAGTTTGATCAGGGCGTAACAGTCGGTGATGGACGTGGGCTCGTCGCACACCACCAGAAGCAGCTCCTGGGAAGCCCTGAGAAAGCTCACCACCGATTCGGAAATGCCCGCTGCCGTATCAACGATCAGGACATCGATCTGGTCGCCCAGTTCGCTGAATGCGTTAATGAGGCCGGCATGCTCCATGGCGCTGAGCTGGGTCATGCGTTGAGTACCGGAGGATGCCGGAACAATTTTAATGCCCCCGGGTCCTTCCACCAGCACGTCCCGGAGCTCGCAGTCGCCGGCCAAAACATCCTGAATGTTCCGCTTGGCCGTGAGGCCCAGCAGCACATCAATATTCGCGAGGCCAAGATCCGCATCCAGCAGCACCACCCGACGGCCCTTCTGGGCCAGGGCAATACCGAGGTTCACCGACACGTTACTCTTGCCGACGCCGCCCTTGCCGCCGGAAACCGCAATCACCTGTACCGGGTGTGCTCTGCTCATAGTGTATCCAGTCTCTCACCACCTCTGGCGCGCAGTGCCTGCTCCGCCACCGGACTGCTGAACCGTCGGGCCTCAGGCTCCCTCTGCGACCGCCTGTTGTTGCTGGAGTGTTTTCAGCCGCTCCACGGCCAGGCGCACCAGCGGAATCGCTTCGGCATGGTGCAGGTCCTCGGGAATCTTCTGGCCATCCGTGAAATAGGCCACCGGCAGACTGGTTTCCATCACAAAGCCCAGTGACTCTCCGAGCGTCAGGGCTTCGTCGATCTTGGTCATCACGCAGCCCGCAAGATTGGCCATCTTATAGCAATGCCACACCGATTTCATGATACGCGGCTGGCTCGTTGCGGAAACCACCAGATGGGTACGAATATTATGGTGGCTGCGTGCCAATTCCGCGAGCTGTTCCTGGTAGCCTTTGTCGGAACTGGTCAGGCCCGCGGTATCAATCAGCACCAGATGACGGTCCGAAAGTTCGTCAAGAATATCGTCCAGTGAGTGACTCTCATCCACCACCCGAACCGGCACATTCAGAATCCGGCCAAACACAAACAGCTGTTCGTGAGCCGCCACCCGATAGCGATCCGTGGTCACCAGTGCCAGGGAATCCGAACCGTGGCGCAGCACATGGCGAGCCGCCAGCTTGCCGATGGTGGTGGTTTTGCCGGAACCGGTCGGCCCGACCAGGGCGTACACGCCGCCTTCATCCAGCCATTCCCGGCGGGATGTCCGTACGCCGGTGGCCAGCATTTTCAGGGACTGCTTCCAGCCGTCTTCAAGCCGACCGCCCTTGTGACGGCGCGACAGCGAAGCGGCCAGGTGGCTGCTCAGACCAAACTCCTGAAGGCGCTCCGCAAGCCGTTGCTGCACGGCATTGCTGGCCGGTTTTTCCGGTGTGGCCGGCGCATTCTGGCGACCGCCCATCAGATCTTTCAGCGAACGGATATCCGCCCGCATGCGGGCCAGCTCGTCGGCGTACTCCTGATCACTGCCATGAGCCCGCGGCCCGGGCTGATCAAACGCTTCCGCCGCCTCCTGCAAGCCTGCCAGCGAGGCATCGGCGTAGCGCTCACCTCTCGCTGCCCGCTTTTCACGAACACCACGAATCCGCTCGCGGGACCGGTTGAGTTCGTCTTCCAGACGCCGGTGCTGCTCGGCCTGCATTTCCGCCAGCCGGGACCCGTTGGTGGCCTCGCCGGCCCGGTCGCCCAATCGCTGACGTGCCATATTCTCGTCATAGTCCAGCGCTGTCACGATTTCGACACCGCCGTCCACCTTGCGGTTGGAGAGAATCACGGCGTCTGGTCCCATCTGTTCACTGACCTGTTTCAGCGCCTCTGCCATGCTCTGGGCAAAAAACCGTTTTACTTTCATGATCGTTCATCCTCCACCGGCAACGCCGTGCCGGCGCTGTCCGCATTGTCATCCGAGCCGTTACTGGCCAACGGACGCCACAATCGTTATCTGTTTGTTATCCGGCACTTCCTGGTAAGACAGCACGTGCAACCGTTCCACCCCGTAACTGGCGAACTTCGCCAGCACCGGCCTCAACGGGCCTGACACCAGCAGGATCGCCGGCTTACCCAGCATTTCCTGCCGCTGCACGCTCTCCTGCAGTGAGCGCTGCAGCTTCTCCACCATGTTCGGCTCCAGAACCAGGCCAATGTCTTCCTGACCGCCGGATTGTTGACTCTGCTGAACAGACTTCAGCAATAACTGTTCCAGATCCGGATCCAGGGTGATCACCGGTATCTCGGACTCGTTGCCACAGATGCTCTGCACGATCATCCGGCGCAGCGCCTGCCGGGCCACCGTGGTCAGCAATTTCGGGTCCTGGCTCTTGGGATGCACGTTGACAATGGACTCGGCAATGGAGCGCATGTCGCGGATGGGCACTTCCTCCCGGAGCAGGTTCTGCAGGACTTTCAGCAGCAGACTGATGGATACGGTGGTCGGCACCAGCTCCTCCGCCAGTTTCGGCGACACTTTCTCGAGCTGGTCCAGCCACTTCTGGACTTCTTCGTGACCCAGCAGTTCATGGGCGTGCTTTTGCAGCACCTGATTCAGATGGGTTGCCACCACCGTGCTGGCATCCACCACGGTGTAGCCGAGAGTCTGGGCCTGATCTTTCCGGGTTGGCTCAATCCAGCAGGCATCAAGCCCAAACGCCGGGTCCTTGCCTTCAATGCCCTCCACCTTGCCGAACACCTGGCCTGGATCAATGGCCAGCTCGCGGTCCGGGTGGATCTCCGCTTCGGCCAGGGTGACCCCCATCAGGGTAATTCGGTACACGTTGGGCATCAGGTCGAGGTTGTCGCGGATGTGTACCGACGGCATGAGAAAGCCCAGGTCCTGGGACAATTTCTTGCGGACCCCCTTGATACGGCTGAGCAACTGGCCCCCCTGGGACTTGTCGACCAGCGGAATCAGGCGATACCCCACTTCCAGGCCCACAATGTCCACGGTAGCCACATCGTCCCAGCCCAGTTCCCGGGTCTCGCCCGGGGCCGGCAATGACCGGGATGGCTCACCGCCGCCATCGCCACCGGGCGGCAGATCGCGCCCCTGGGCCGGGCGGGTGCCACCGGCGCCGCCACGGGCCGGAAAGACGCTTTCCTCTTCCACGGTCTGCCGCTCACGCTTCCAGATATACCAGGCCGCCGCCGCAGCCAGCGCACCCAGGCCGAGAAACGCCACATGGGGCATGCCCGGAATCAGGCCCAGAATAATCAGAATGGCAGCGGCAATCGCCAGCGCCTTGGGCGCGCTGAACATCTGGTGCAGGATCTGCCCGCCCATATCCTGGCTGGACGTAACCCGGGTGACCATGATCGCCGCGGAGGTAGACAACAGCAGCGACGGAATCTGGGCAACCAGACCGTCACCAATGGTCAGCAGCGCATACCGCTCCATGGCCAGACCAAAGTCCAGACCGTGTTGCAGCATACCGATGGCCACACCGCCGATAAGGTTAATGGCAAGAATCAGCAGACCGGCGACGGCATCGCCCTTCACAAACTTGGAGGCACCGTCCATGGAGCCGTAGAAGTCCGCCTCCTGGGCGATCTCGGCGCGACGATGCTTGGCTTCCTCCTGATTGACCAGGCCGGCGTTCAGGTCGGCATCGATGGCCATCTGCTTGCCGGGCATCGCATCCAGGGTAAAGCGGGCACTGACTTCCGACACCCGGCCGGCACCCTTGGTGACCACCAGGAAGTTGATGATCATCAGAATGGCGAACACCACCAGGCCAACCGCGTAGTTACCGCCGATCAGGACCTCACCGAATGACTGGATCACTTTGCCCGCGGCATCACCGCCCTCATGCCCCTCGAGCAGGACAATCCGGGTCGAGGCCACGTTCAGGGCCAGCCGCAACAGTGTGGCCACCAGCAGCACGGTGGGAAATGAGGCAAACTCCATGGGCCGGAGGGCATACACGCACACCAGCAGAATGACGATCGACAGGGTGATATTGAAGGTGAAAAACACGTCCAGCAGAAACGCCGGCACGGGCAGAATCATCATGCCCAGCAACCCCATCAACATGATGGGCACACCCAGGTTAGCGTGCGTCAGGGATTTGACATTGTTAAGGACGAGCGTTCTGTCCATGCCGGAAACGTCTCCGATTGGCTGTGCCTGCTGGCGCGGTACGGTCGAAAATCTGACGCTTACGCATCATCTGACCGGAATACGGCAAGATCCATACCACTCTTCGCGGAACTTCACTGGCACCCCGGCCCGGCCCGCCTGACTCGACTTGCCAGATGCGGTATCCTTGCGCCATTTGATCGTGACACTGAACCCTCAACCCGACACACAGGTGATCCCCATGCCTATCCACGAGGTAAAGCACCCCCTGATCCGGCACAAACTCGGCATCATGCGCCGGGCGGATATCAGCACCAAGAATTTTCGTGAGCTGGCACAGGAAGTTGGCGCCCTGCTGACCTACGAGGCCACCAAGGACTTCACCCTTCAGGAAAAAACCATTGCCGGCTGGGCGGGCCCCGTGACGGTGGAGCAGATCCACGGCAAGAAGGTCACCATTGTGCCCATCCTGCGCGCCGGTCTGGGCATGCTGGATGGCGTACTGAGCCTGATTCCGGTGGCCCGGGTAAGCGTGGTGGGCCAGATCCGCAATGAGGAAACCCTGGAAGCCAGTACCTACCTGGAAAAACTGGTTGGCGAGCTGGACCAGCGCATGGCGCTGATCGTTGATCCGATGCTGGCCACCGGCGGCTCGATGATTTCCACCATCGACCTGCTCAAAAAAGCCGGGAGCACGGAAATCCGTGCCCTGGTTCTGGTTGCCGCGCCGGAAGGCGTGGAAAAAGTGCTGGAAAAACACCCGGACGTGTCCATCTATACCGCCTCCATTGACGAGCGCCTGAACGACAAAGGCTATATCCTCCCGGGTCTCGGCGATGCCGGCGACAAAATCTTTGGTACCAAGCAGAAGGACGTATAACCATGCAGGACCATTCCAACGACCCGGTCTGGAAACAGGCCATCGCCGGCTCCCAGATGCTGCTGGTGGCCTTCGGCGCCCTGGTTCTGATGCCGCTGATTACCGGCCTGGACCCCAACGTGGCCCTGTTCACCGCCGGCCTGGGCACCCTGATCTTCCACGTGGTGACCGGCGGCCAGATTCCCATCTTCCTGGCCTCATCCTTTGCCTTCATCGCCCCGGTCCTGGCCTCCAAGGGCAAATTCGGCATGGAAGAAACCCTGGGCGGCCTGATGGCGGCGGGCATCCTGTATGTGGTGCTCAGCGGTCTCGTGCGCTTGAAGGGGACCGGCTTCATTCGCCGCCTGCTGCCACCGGTGGTGATCGGCCCGGTGATCATGACCATCGGCCTGGGCCTGGCACCGGTAGCGGTCCACATGGCATCCGGTCGCAGCGGTGACGGTGCCACGCAACTGATCCCCCACGACACCGCCATCTGGATCGCCATGATTTCGCTGTTGGTGACCATCATCATGTCGGTCTGGGCCCGGGGCATCTTCCGCCTGATCCCAATCATGTTCGGCGTGATCACCGGCTACATACTGTCCGCCTTTGCCGGCATCGTTGACCTCACCCCGATCCGTGAAGCGCCGTGGCTTGCAATGCCCAACTTCGTGGCCCCGGAATTCAGCTGGGGCGCGGTTCTGTTCATGATCCCGGTCGCCATCGCTCCGGCCATCGAACACATCGGCGACGTGCTGGCCATCGGCAACGTCACCCGCAAGAACTACCTGGAAAAACCCGGGCTGCATCGCACCCTGCTGGGCGACGGCCTGGCCACCAGCGCCGCTTCCATGCTCGGTGGCCCGCCCAATACCACTTACTCAGAGGTGACCGGCGCGGTGATGCTGACCAGGAACTTCAACCCGAAAGTAATGTGGTGGGCCGCCTGCATTGCCATGGTGCTGGCGTTCGTCGGCAAGTTCGGCGCAGTGCTGCAGACCATTCCGGTACCGGTCATGGGCGGCATCCTGTGCCTGCTGTTCGGCTCCATTGCCGTGGTGGGGCTGAACACACTGATCCGCCATCAGGTGGACCTGTCGCAGTCTCGCAACCTGGTCATCGTCGGTGTCACCCTGGTCTTCGGTATCGGAGGCATGGTACTCGGCCATCTGGAGGGCATCGCGCTGTGCGCGGTGGCGGCCATTGTCCTGAACCTGGTACTCCCCGGCAGCCGAGAGGCCTGGGGAAAGGCCATTTATGAGGCCAAAGCCGAGTGATAACCCGGCGCCTGTTCCGGTAGCCTGCGGATTTCGGAGAAGGCTACGAAACGAAACCAGACTCAAACATCCCGCCGCAAGTCAGAAGGTATGGGTAAATCAGGCATCCCGGGCTTGGGTCCACGGCCCTTGCGGAACTGCCGCAACTGGAACACATAGGCGAGAACCTGGGCAATGGCCATGTAGAGGCCATCGGGGATTTCCTCGCCAATGTCGGTGTTGTGGTAGACCGCCCGGGTCAGCGGGGGCGTCCGCAGGATTTCGACTTTGTGTTCGCGGGCGATTTCCATGATCTTGAAGGCTATTTCGTCGGCACCCTTGGCGACCACGACAGGCGCGCCCATGGCTTTCTGGTCGTATTTCAGAGCCACCGCATAATGGGTCGGGTTGGTGATGACCACGTCGGCAGTGGGCACGTCCTGCATCATGCGGCGCTGGGCCATTTCCCGCTGCAACTGGCGGATCTTGCCCTTGACCTCCGGTTTGCCCTCAGTGTCCTTGTACTCGTCTTTCACTTCCTGCATGGTCATGCGCAGCTTTTTCTGGTGATCGAAGATCTGGAAGGGAACGTCGATCAGCGCGATCACAATGGTGGCGCAGGACAGCAGGAAGAAGCTCCAGCCCAGGGTCCACAACACGTGTTCCATCGCCGGGATGACAGGTTCTTCGCTGATGCTGAGCAGGTCGTCGGTGCGCAGGTTGAGGATCAGGATGGCCACGGCCATGACCAGGCCGACTTTGGCGATGGCTTTGACCAGTTCGATCAGGGAGCGCAGGGAGAACATGCGGCCGAGGCCTTTGATCGGGTCCATGCGGTTGAGTTTGGGGGCGATGGCTTTGCCGCTGAACAGCAGGCCGCCGATGCCGATGGAGCCGAG
This sequence comes from uncultured Marinobacter sp., assembly GCA_966210405.1. Lineage (GTDB taxonomy): Bacteria > Pseudomonadota > Gammaproteobacteria > Pseudomonadales > Oleiphilaceae > Marinobacter. The sequence goes on along the minus strand of CBIHLH010000082.1, from coordinate 7,474 downwards.
GATGGCGGCGATCAGTAGCAGGATGAGCAGGGGCGCCAGACCCAAGGCGGCTTCTTTGGCGGAGGCCAGTAGCTGGAGGCTCATGTACCGGGTATCGAAGATGGCGGAACGTTCGATCACGAAGTTGTCCCGCATAACAGCTTCCAGTGACGCCCCGAGGCCGGCACCAAACATCAGCAGGCCGCCGGCGCCCGCCATCAGCACGGCCATGGTGGCCAGTTCTTTGGAACGGGCAGTCTGGCCTTCTTCCCGGGCTTTTTCGAGTCGTCGGGGGGTGGCCTCTTCCGTTTTTTCCTGACTGTTGTCGTTTTCTTCGGCCATGCTTTTGGTAAATCCCGCTTTGACTTTGGCGGTGGCGGCAGGCGGGTCAGGCTTTCCAAAACACGCTGTGAATACATCCCTGTACGCTTGGCTCCGCCATCCATGGCTCCGCACAGTTTTGGAAAGCCTTAACCGCCTGCCTCTGCAAACTCCTCACGGGGAGCATCGACTCGACTCGACTTCGCGGTTTTCTATGGCTGCGCTTGCAGCCCCCGCATAAATTCAAACGTCTCTCTTGTGTACTGGTCAAAGTGCGGCAAAAAGTTGGCGTGCAGCACCCATATGGCAAACAATCCAAAAATCAGGCCAATCGGGAAACCCAGGGCGAAGATGTTCATCTGGGGCGCCGCACGGGTCATCACGCCGAAGGAGATGTTGACGATCAGAACGGCGGTCACCGCCGGCAGCGCCAGCAGCATGGCGGAGGCGAACATCCAGCTGATGCGATGAGCCAGCTCCCAGACGCCGGCCTGGCCGAGGCCTTCCAGGCCGATGGGCAGGGTGCGGAAGCTTTCGATGAAGACTTCGAAGGCGACCAGGTGGCCGTTCATGGCCAGGAACAGTAGCGTGATGGTGATGGTGTAGATCTGGGACAGCACCGGTACGTTGACGCCGTTGGCCGGGTCGACCATGGAGGCGAAGCCGAGGCCCATTTGCATGGCGATCATCTGGCCGGCGACGACGAACAGTTGCCACAGGGCCGAGAGCGCGAAGCCCATGCCCACGCCGATCAGGATCTGTTGCAGGGTGATGACCACGGCGTCGGCGCTCAGCGCTTCTACCTGGGGGACCGGCGGGATCATGGGTACGATGAGGATGGTCATCAGCAGCGCCAGGCCCAGGCGCACCCGGGCCGGTACCAGTTGGGTGCCGAAGATGGGCACGACCATCAGGAAGCTGGCCAGGCGGAACAGGGGCCAGACGTGCTGGCCGACCCACTGGCCGAGCAGGTCGGCGCTGAGTTCCGTCGGGATCATGGCTTAGCCGATCAGGTAGGGGATGTTGGCGAACAGCCGGTTGGCGTGATCCAGCAACTGGGTCAGCATCCAGGGGCCGGCAACGATGATGACAATCAGGGTAACCAGCAGGCGCGGCAGGAAGCTGAGGGTCTGTTCGTTGATCTGGGTGGCGGCCTGGAAGGTGCTGACCACCAGGCCAATGATCAGGCCGGGGCCGATGATCACGGTGGACAGCAGGACAATCATCCACAGGGCTTCACGCAGGATATCAATGACGGTTTCCGGTGTCATAACGCCCCCCCCTATATGCCGTAACTGGCGGCCAGTGTGCCCATGATCAGGGCCCAGCCATCCACCAGCACAAATAACATGATCTTGAATGGCAGCGAGATGATGATTGGTGACAGCATCATCATCCCCATGGCCATCAGTACACTGGCTACCACCATGTCGATAATCAGGAACGGGATAAACAGGATAAAGCCGATCTGGAACGCGGTTTTGAGCTCGCTGGTCACAAACGCCGGCATCAGTACCCAGAAGGAGACGTCCTGGGGGGTGTCGTACTGCACGTCGGCAATGCGCATGAACAGGCCCAGGTCGTCTTCCCGGGTCTGTTCCAGCATGAATTTCCGGAACGGCTGGCTGGCCAGTTCCACCGCTTCCAGCGAGGTCACCTCTTCCTGAAGGTAGGGTTGCAGCCCGACCCGGTTGGCTTCTTCCAGCACCGGTTTCATGATGAAGATGCTGAGGAACAGGGCCAGGCCCAGCAGGATCTGGTTCGACGGCGTGGACTGGAGGCCGATGGCCTGGCGCAGGATGGCAAACACCACGATGATTCGGGTGAAGGAGGTCATCATCATCAGCATGGCCGGCAGGAAGGTGAGCGCTGTCATCAGCGCCAGGATCTGCAGGGTTACCGAATACTCCTGCACGCCCTCGCCTTCTCCCGGCGTAACGGTAAACGCCGGGATGCCGGGAATGCCAGAGGATTCCTGGGCCAGGGCCAGCGGCGCCCAGGCCAGGCCAGCAAGCACAATCAATGACGGGATCAGTCGCTTCAGGGTGGCGGCAAGCATCGGCCTAGTCGTTCCTTGTCGGGGAGGTCCAGGATTTGCCGATCATGCTTTGCAGGCGTCGCGCAAAATCGCCGGAACCTGCGTTCGCGGCGTCCACGACCGGTTCGTCGAAAACATGAAGCGTGCGTATGGCCGACGGGGTGATGCCCAGCAGGATCTGCTGTCCGCCCACTTCGATCAGGGCGATGCGTTCACGGGCACCGATAGCCATCACCGAAACCACTTTGATGGCCTGGTTGTTCATGCCGGTCATGCCGTTCATCCGGCGGATGATCCAGGCACAGCCGTAGATCACGGCAATCACGGCCACCAGACCGGCGCCGAGACTCAACACGGTGCCCAGGGTATCCGGCGCACGTACCGGGGACGCTTCGGCGCTCTTTGACGCTGCCGCAGCAGCCGTCGCGGCCTGCTCCGCCAGCACCGGGAAGGCGCCCAGCAGGGCCGGCGGAAGGGTCAGCCACACCCGCATGTTATTTCTGCAACCGTTTAATGCGTTCGCCCGGGCTGATCACGTCCGTCAGGCGGATGCCGAACTTTTCATTCACCATGACCACCTCACCGTGGGCGATCAGGGTGCCGTTAACCAGTACATCCAGCGGTTCACCCGCCAACCGGTCCAGTTCAATCACCGAGCCCTGGTTCAGCTGCAACAGATTACGAATGGGAATCTGGGTGTTACCCACTTCCATGGAGATGGTCACCGGGATGTCCAGAATAACGTCGAGATCCGGCGCCGGGCCTGTACCCTGCATCGCCCGGGTCTGTTCCTGGCCGAACTCTTCCATGGGGGCTGCCCGTACGTCCGCGTCATCGCCTTCGTCTTCGCCGGCTTCCGCCATGGCGGCAGCCCACTCGTCTTCCCGGCCGCCATCGTCACCGTCGTCATCACCGGATTCTTCCATGGCCGCTTCCCACTCAGCAGCCAGCTTCTCGTCCTCGCTGAGCGCCTGCTCGTCCTTCTTGTCGTCGTCAGCCATTGCGTGCCACCTTCAGTTGTTTTTTCACCTTGGGCAGTGACGCCCGTTCCTGAATCCTCAGCGCCAGTTTCCCATCGCGGGTCCCCAGGGTTGCCTTGTAGACGGGAATACCATTGGCGGTCACCGTCAGGTATTCCGGAATTTCCACCGGTATGATGTCGCCCGCCTTCATCTTGGCGATGTCGCGCAGCGAGATCCGGCGACGGGTTACCGTGCTGTTAACCGGAACATTCACGTCTTTGATATCTTCCTGCAGCGCGTTCACCCAACGCTCATCGACATCGTCGATATCACTCTGAACCCCCGCATCCAGCACGTCGCGGATGGGTTCAATCATTGAGTAGGGCAATGCGAAATGCAGCTCACCCCCCCCGCCATCCAGTTCAATGTGGAAGGTGCTGACCACCACCACTTCACTGGGGCTGACAATATTGGCCATGGCCGGGTTCACTTCCGAGCTGAGGTACTCGAAATCCACCTTCAGCACCGCGTGCCAGGCTTCCTTCATGTCGTGGAAGACCTGGTTCAGCACCATCTGGACAATCCGGGTTTCGGTGGGAGTGAACTCCCGGCCCTCAATCTTGGCGTGGCGGCCCTCGCCGCCGAAAAAGTTATCCACCAGCTTGAACACCAGTTTGGCGTCAAGCACGAACAATGAAGCTCCCCGCAGCGGACGTACCTTGCACAGGTTCAGACTGGTGGGCACATACAGGGTATGGATGTACTCGCCAAACTTCATGATCTGCACGCCACCGGTTGACACATCGGCGTTACGGCGCAACAGGTTGAAAAGGCTGATCCGGGTGTACCGGGCGAAGCGCTCGTTGATCATTTCCAGGGTCGGCATCCGGCCACGGACGATGCGGTCCTGGCTGGCAAGATCGTAGGACTTGATGCCGGTCGGGTCGGCGTCTTCGTAGGTATCGATATCGCCATCGTCCACACCGTGGAGAAGCGCATCAATTTCGTCCTGTGACAACAAATCCTGCATACGTGGTCCTGCCCCTGAAATGCCTTACCCGTGCCGGGTCCTGATCCTGGTTCTACTGCACCACAAAATTCCTGAAGAGTACCCGTTCGATTGCTGGCGCGTTTTCCTGCGCCAGAACCTCGTTCACGGTCTCGAGCATACGCTGTGCCAGCTCCCGGCGACCCTCCGGTGTTCGCAGTGCCTGGAACGAGCGACTGCCCAGCAAAAGCACCAACCGGCTGCGAATGAGTGGCATGTGCAGCTCCGCCGCGGCAAGCGCCTCCGGACTCTTCGCTTCCAGGGCCAGGAATGCCTGGGCGTATCGCTGACGCCCGTCGGCCTGAACCGTGGTCACCAGCGCCTTGTCCATTTCCAGGTAGGTGCTGGCAACGAAAACCTCTTCGGCGACCTCTTCCGTCGCGCCCTCACTGTTATCCAGTCCTGGCAGGCTGGCGCCGAGAAACCAGAGGGTTCCGGCCACCGACAGCACGATGGCAAGAACAATCACCACCACCAGCATGAGGATCAGCTTCAGTTTGCCTTTTTTTACCGGTGCGGCTTCGGGTGCGTTGTTTTCGGCCATTGTGCTCGCTTCGCCAGAAATCCGTCAGAGGGAGCGTTTTCCATGACTTTATATGGGTTAATGCAAAGGATGGGCCAGAAACCCCATCCTTTCCGCTCAGACCAGCAGTTTAGCGTTGCCGGAAAGGATGGGCAAAACAGTTTGGCGGGCAGTTGGCCAATCAGGCGAAAATGTCGACCTCACCTTTCCAGCTCAGGTCGAGGTGACCGGTGTCAACAAGGCCATCGGTGGCTTCGCCAAGGGCGGGGCCCCGCCCCCCCTGGGCATGGTCACCCTGGTCCGCATCGTGCCCGCCGGTCTGATTGCCCGACTGGTCCGACACGTCGAATTGCGCCAGTGACATCCCCTGCTCGCTGAGCATGTCCCGAAGCCGGTGGGAGTGCAGTTCCAGTTGGTCGCGCACGACCGGATTGGCAGAATGTACGGTGATATTGGCCTGATCATTCTGTACCCGGACCTTCACCTCCATCGGCCCCATGTCCGGTGGGGTCAGGTGAATCTCAGCCACCGACAGATTCCTCGCGGTCAGCCAGCTCAGTTTACCCACCAGCTTGTCACCCCATTCCGCATGCCCGACCGGCACATCAATGGAGGTGGCGTAGGCCCTCAATGGTACGGCCGTTTCGGCGGACAGCTTCGCGGCACCCTGGGCGGCCAGTTGCTGCGGGGCCAGCTCCATGGCCGACTGGAACCGGGCTCCGCCCGACAGGCTGACCGGGTCGACCGGGCGACTGGAATCCGCACTCAACCCTGCGGTCAGCGCTTCCGCCAGTTGCAAACCAGAGGTGAGGCCCGGGGCGGTCTGGCCCAACGGGCCAGGCTGCCCGGGCCGGGCAGCGGACGGTCCGGGCAATAACCCCGGAGCGGCCCGCTGGCCCGGAGCCAGCACACCCGCCACCCCGGCCAGCGGCGCTGCCGTGGCTGACGCAGCCGGCACCGTTTCCGGCATCAGCAGTGACTGTAGCTCCACGAATGTCAGAGGCGCAGTAACGATGTCCGCTTCCTGCCCGGCCTCCCCGGCTCCGGACTGACCGGTCTCATCCCCGGTCACGGCGTCATCACCAGACCGGTCAGCCGACGCGGACTGACGGGCGTCGCCTGATTTCTCTGGCCGGGTTGTCGCGTCGGTGTTATCGGGGGTGTCGCGGGCCTCTGACGATGGGTCGGTCTTCGTCTGATGCTGGTCGCGTTTCTCGGCCTGGCGCTGATCAAGGCGCTTCTGTTCAGCCCGGGATACGGCTTCAAACCGGCTTTCCTGATCGCCGCTGTCTCGGCTACCCCCGGCCCTGGGCTGGCCGGGTTCATTCTGCATCCCTGGCGCGGGAGTTTGTGGGAGAACCATCTGGGACATGGCAACCTCTTGCCGCTTTCGTTCGGTGATGCCCATAGATGGCCGCTTCGGGCGCAATGTACAGGCTGTTTACCAAGCAAAATGCAAAAGCGATGCCAGCATGAGCCGGGGCCGGCTCCGAAGGCCATGGGATCAGCGGCCCATAAAACCTCCCAGTTTATCGACCACATTCCGGAACTCGGCTTCAATGGCATCCAGCATGGCCGGGGTTGCCGACAGCTCGCCCTCCTTGCCGGCCTTTTCAGCCTTCATGCACAACTCACCCAGGTGTGGCGCACCGATGTTGATGCAACTGCCCTTGAAGCTGTGGGCGGCTTTCGCGAATGCGTCCGCGTCACCGGAGGTCATGGCTTCCCGCAGGCTGCCGATGCGTTCCCGGGAGTCCTTGAGGTAAGTCTCGATCAGTATCTCGAACTCGTCCTCCATAACATCCTGAAGCTCAGACAGTGCTTCTTCATCAAGATGTGGTTTGTCAGTCATTCCCATCTCCCTCGTTGAAGTGCCAATCGTACAGGACTTCGATGTGGTTGCCCGTGTCATGGATGGTGAGGGTGCGGGAAAGTCGTTTCAACAGCCACAGCCCCCGACCGGAGTAGCGGGCCGGCGCGGTCTCGCGGGTACCGCCAGCTAAAAGCACCGGGTGATCGTGGTAGTCGAACCCCCACCCGCTATCTTCACAGGTAATCCGCAACTGCCCGCCGGAAGCGTGCGCACAGTGGTGCAGGCTGAAGCGAATAAAATGCCCTTCAGTGTCTGCGAGGCGACGCTTACGTTCCTCGTAATACCGACCGAAGCCGTCCGGGCTCTGCTTCCACTCGGAGGGTAGCCCAAGCACACCATGCTCCAGGGCGTTGTTATACAGCTCCGCAAGTACGGTGTAGATTTCGCCACTGCGGCGGCGGAGCCCCGGCACTTCCATGCAGATGTGCAGCAACAGTGGCAGGGGGCTGAAGTCCCCCAGCGTTTGCTCGCGCAGCTCATACACGCAGTGCCAATCAGTTGGCCCGGCCAATGCCGACGGTGTCGCCCGGTAAGGCAGGCTGGCCATGCCCGTCTCATCCACCATTTCCAGGCTGCATAACGTGAGGTCATCGCTGACATCCCGGTGGCCGGTAAAATGGTGGATAGCCTCCATCACCGCATCGAAGGGATGCTGGCGCCGGCGGTTATCGGCCAGGGCCTGGACGACGCCCTCTTCGGTGGAGAAGCCAACCCGCAGGTCGCGGACGGA
>CBIHLH010000081.1:0-16719 GCA_966210405.1 uncultured Marinobacter sp. | reverse complement strand
GCTGGGTGGCGTGCCCGGAGTCAGCCCGGCACGGGTCGCCATTGTTGGCGGCGGTGTGGTTGGCCAGAACGCAGTGGCCATGGCCGTTGGCCTGGGTGCCCAGGTGACGGTGCTGGATCGAAACATGGCGGTGTTACGACGCCTGGACCACCTCTACGGCAACCGGATAACCACGCTGTTTTCCACCGCCCAGACCCTGGACCAGTCGGTGACGGAATCGGACCTGGTGATTGGCAGTGTCCTGATTCCCGGTGCCTCGGCGCCCAAGCTGATTACCCGGGACATGATCCGGCGTATGCCGGAGGGCAGCGTTCTGGTGGACGTGGCCATTGATCAGGGTGGCTGTGCCGAAACCTCCAGGGCAACAACCCACGACGACCCCACGTATCGTGTTGAGGGTGTGGTACATTACTGCGTAGCCAACATGCCCGGCGCCGTGGCGCGCACGTCGACACTGGCCCTGAATAACGTGACCCTGCCGTTTGTGGTGGCGTTGGCCAACAAGGGCCCGGACCGGGCAATGAAAGAAGACCCGCACCTGCGGGCCGGACTTAACGTGGCTGCTGGCAAGGTGACCTACAAAGAAGTGGCTGAAGCCACCGGGCACCCGTTTACAGACCCTGAATCCCTGTTGGGATCCTGAGCACCCAATATTCGGAGAAACCATGAAACTGATCGGATCCAACACGTCACCCTACGTGCGGCGAATTCGCATCCTGCTGGACGAAGAGCCCCATGAGTTCGTCAATCTCAACATTTACGGGGAAGGCCGTGACGAGCTGAGGCGCACCAACCCGACCCTGAAGATTCCGGTGCTGGAGGACGAAGGTCAGGAAATCTACGATTCCCGGATCATCGCCCGCTACATCAGCGCCAAACAGGGCCGGGACCCACTGACCTGGGACCAGCAAAACCAGCTCACCATGATTGATGGCGCCAACGACTCGGCGGTAACGCTGCTGCTGTCCGAAAAGTCCGGCATCGACACCAGCCAGGACCTGATGTTCTACAATCTGCAACGCGAACGGATCATGACCACCCTCCGCACCCTGTCGGCCATGGTTGAGGAAGGTCGGTTCGAGGAGTGGAATTACCCCGCGATTTGCCTGTACTGCCTGATCGACTGGCTCGATTTTCGTGACCTGGTTGATTTCAATGGTGTGGAAAGCCTGCTGGCGTTCCGCGACAGCCGTAAGGATAAGCCTTGGGTCGCCCAGACCGATCCCCGCCAGAGTTAAGCTCCTGTAGCCGGCGTCCGCCGGCTACGTCTTTCCCCGAAAATTTAAGTTGAATTTAAGTCCTCTGAAAGGTTGCGGAAGCTACTCACTGCTTTTATTGTTGGTTACGTCTTAATCAGTTAAGAGTCCCTGCGGTTATGCAGCACGCTTTTAGCTGATGGGCTATTTGTCATGGCTTGAGGCATGGGCCTGAGTGCGATTCATGGATAAACACAGTGGAGCCGCATTTTTTTTGGCCTTGAAACTTAATGCATTAAGTTAATGATTCACCATCCATAAAGACCTTACAAAAACAACACGAGGTTCCGACAGATGATGTTTGCTAAAGCACCCAACCGCAGTTCCCTGGCCACGGCCGTCATGCTGGCAATGAGCGCCACCCCGCTGGCCGCCCAGGCTCAGGACAGCGTGGAGGAACGCCTCTCGGCCCTGGAAGAGCAACTGGCCGAAGTCAAGCCACAGGCCACTGGCGAGCAGGGCTTTTCGTTCAATACCTACGCCCGTTCCGGCCTGCTGCTGGGCGGCGATCTGCAAAGTGTCCCGGGTGGCCCCTACCTGACCCCCGCCGGCTCCGTGGGTGGCGCGGTGGGCCGTCTCGGCAATGAGCCGGATACCTACCTTGAGGCGATCCTGAACTACAAGCAGGTGGCCGAAAACGGCACCCGGTCCCACTACCGGCTGATGATCGCCGATTCCACCACCTCGTCGAACGACTGGACCGCCGGTGATGGCGCCCTGAACGTACGCCAGGCCTACGTGGAATTCAGCAACCTGGCCAGTTTTTCCGGCATTTTCGAGGATTCCTCGATCTGGGCCGGCAAGCGCTTTGACCGGGACAACTTCGACATTCACTGGCTGGACAGTGATTTCGTGTTCCTGGCCGGCCTGGGCGCGGGTATCTACGACGTCAAATTCAGCGACAGCGTCAAATCCAACTTCTCCCTGTACGGCCGGAGCTTTCTGGACTTTCCGTCCGATCCGCAGAATCAGAATATCACCTCGAACACCGATAACCTGATTTTCACCGCCAACAACGACTTCGGTAACGTGCAGTGGATGATCAATGGCATGAAGGCCCAGGACAACGAGCAGCGGGTGGTCGGCGGGGTCCAGGAGGCCGCCGAGACCGGTGTTCACACCATGCTGGCCTATCATGGTGACAGCTTCTTTGGTGTGTCCGAGGGTAACTTCAAGGTTGCCGTGATGCACGGCCAGGGCCTGGGCGCCGAAGCCAAGAGCATTGGCGCCGATGGCGATCTGCACGAGGATGCGGTCAGTACCCGCGTTGGCGTTTATGGCACCACCTATCTGAGCGACAGCTGGCGTCTGGCCCCGGCGATTCTGGCGGAAACCAGCGAAGACCGTTATATCAAGGGTGATGAATACCAGTGGCTGACCTTCAACGCCCGTCTGGCCCAGGAACTCACCGCCAATTTCGAGATGCAGTACGAAGCGTCCTGGCAGACCATGGATATCAGCCCCCTGGGCTATGCCGGCCGCAATGCCGTGGAGGGAGACTACAGCCGTTTCACGGTGGCACCGACATTCTAGCCGCAGGTCGGTGGATTCTGGAACCGTCCGGAAATCCGGGTGTTTGCGAGCTACTCCACCTGGGATGACGAACTGGACACCTACGCAGGCGGCGACGCCCTGGGTGCGGACAGCGATTTTGCCAGCGGGCAATGGACCTTTGGCACCCAGATGGAAATCTGGTTCTGAGCTGAATAACAACAACACGAGGTAACGACTATGTTCCGTTATACAATCAAACACCTGGTGCTCGGTGGGGCGGCTGCCTGCCTGCTGGCCGGCGGCCTGCAGGCCAAGACCATCACCATTTCCTGTGGCGCCGTGGGCGCCGAGCGACAGCTTTGTGAAGAGGGCACCCGGGCCTGGTCGGAAAAAACCGGTCACGATGTGCAGGTGGTGTCGACGCCGAACTCCGCCACCGAGCGTCTGTCGCTGTACCAGCAACTGCTTGCCGCCCGGTCCGGCGATATTGATGTCTTCCAGATTGATGTGGTCTGGCCCGGCATGCTGGCCAACCACATGGTGGATCTCTCCGAGTACATCGATGGCGCCGGGGACAAGCACTTCCAGTCACTGATCCGTAACAACACCGTGGATGGGCGCCTGGTGGCCATGCCCTGGTTTACCGACGCCGGTGTGCTTTATTACCGGAAGGATCTGCTCGATAAGTACGATCAGGCAGTGCCGGAGACCTGGAAACAACTGACTGAAACCGCCGAGACGGTCATGAAGGCGGAGCGTGACGCCGGCAATGACAAGTTCTGGGGGTTTGTCTGGCAGGGCAGGGCCTATGAGGGCCTGACCTGCGATGCCCTGGAGTGGGTGGCCAGCCACAACGGTGGCACCATTGTGAACGCCGAGGGAGACGTTACTATCAACAACCCCCAGGCCCGGGAAGCGCTGGCCCTGGCCAGTACCTGGATTGACACGATCTCTCCCCGCAGTGTGCTGAACTACACCGAAGAGGAAGCTCGCGGGGTGTTCCAGTCCGGCAATGCCCTGTTCATGCGCAACTGGCCCTATGCCTGGAGCCTGGCCCAGAGTGCTAACAGCCCGGTAAAGGGTAAGGTTGGCGTGGTTGCCCTGCCCAAGGGTGGCGAAAATGGCCGCCATGCCGGCACCTTGGGTGGCTGGCAGTTGGCGGTCTCGAAATACTCTGAGAACACCGCCCTGGCCGCCGACCTGGTGCGTTACCTGACCAGTTACGAGGAGCAGAAACGCCGGGCTATCGAAGGCAGTTACAACCCCACCATTCCGGCCCTGTACAAGGACGAGGAAGTACTGGCGGCGGTGCCGTTTTTCGGCAAGCTGTTTGAAACCTTCAAGAACGGCGTTCCGCGCCCGTCTTCGGTGACCGGTGAGAGCTACGGCCGGGTGTCCAATGCCTTCTTCAACAGCGTGCACGATGTGCTGTCCGGCGAGGCGGAGCCGGAACAGGCGCTGAGCGGCCTGGAGCGTGAGCTCCGCCGTCTGGGCCGCCGGGGCTGGTAAGTCATCATGGCTCATACAACCCCGGCACCCGCAGAAACCGAGGCGCTCGGCACTTCGCCGACCGCGTCGTCCCCGGCCCGGCGGCGGCCCAACCGAGTGCACCGCCAGCGCCTGCGTGCGGCATGGCTGTTTCTCATTCCCATGCTGCTGGTGCTGGCCACCGTGGCGGGCTGGCCCCTGTTGCGCACCATCTGGTTCAGTTTTACCGATGCCAGTTTCGCGAACATCAGCGAATACAATCTGGTGGGGCTTGAAAATTATCTGGTCTACGACGACGGCCTATGGTTTGGGGTCCTCGCAGACCCCGTCTGGTGGCAATCGGTATGGAATACGCTGTTCTTCACTCTGATGTCAGTGAGCATCGAAACGGTTTTGGGCCTGGTTATCGCCCTGACCCTGAACGTCCAGTTCCGGGGTCGGGGCCTGATCCGCGCGGCGACACTGATTCCCTGGGCCGTGCCCACCATTGTCTCGGCCAAGATGTGGGGCTGGATGCTGAATGCCCAGTTCGGGATCATCAACGACCTGCTGATGACCCTGGGCATCATCGCCGCCCCCCTGAACTGGACTGCCAACGCGGATCTCTCGATGTGGGCTGTAATCATGGTGGATGTCTGGAAAACCACGCCGTTCATGGCGTTGCTGACCCTGGCCGCCCTGCAGATGCTGCCCTCGGACTGCTACGAAGCCGCGAAAGTGGATGGCATTCATCCGGTGCGGGTGTTTTTCAAAGTCACCCTGCCGCTGATTCTGCCGGCGCTGATGGTGGCAATCATCTTCCGGGTGCTGGATGCCCTGCGGGTGTTCGACGTGATCTATGTGCTCACCTCCAACAGCGAGGACACCATGTCGATGTCCGTCTACGCGCGGCAGCAACTGGTGCAGTTCCAGGATGTGGGCTATGGCTCGGCGGCCTCCACCGTGCTGTTCCTGATTATCGCCCTGCTGACCATTACCTACCTGTACCTGGGCCGCAAGCAGATCGGAGGTGACTCATGAACCGGAAACTGGCGAAAAAACTGATCGGCAAGGTCGCCTTCATGATTCTGCTGGCGGTGATCCTGATCTTTACGGTGTTTCCGTTCTACTACGCCATCATCACCTCGTTCGAGACCGGCTCGCAGCTGTTCACTGTGGAGTATTGGGTGACCTCGTTAGATGTGTCCAACTACGCCTCGGTCCTGAGCCAGAATTCCTTTGTGCAGAGCATTTGGAACTCGGTGTTTGTCGCTTTCTCTACCGTGGTGATCGCCATGGTGTTCGGCCTGACCGCGGCCTACGCCTTGGGTCGGGTGCATTTCCGGGGCCGGGGCGCGGTGCTGATGATCGTGCTGAGTGTCTCCATGTTCCCGCAGGTGGCGGTGCTGTCTGGTCTGTTCGAAGTGATCCGGGCCATGAACCTGTACAACGACCCGCTGGCGCTGATCTTCTCCTACACCATCTTCACGCTGCCGTTCACGGTCTGGATTCTGACCACGTTCATGCGGCAACTGCCCAAGGAACTGGAAGAGGCCGCCATTGTGGATGGAGCCTCGCCCCTGACCACCCTGTTCCGGGTGTTCATCCCGCTGATGTGGCCGGCCATGGCCACCACCGGGCTGCTGGCCTTTATCGCCGCCTGGAACGAGTTCCTGTTTGCGCTCACCTTCACCCTTACTAACAGCGAGCGCACGGTGCCCGTGGCGATCGCGCTGATCACCGGTGGCTCCCAGCATGAGTTGCCCTGGGGCAATCTGATGGCCGCCTCGGTGATTGTGACGGTGCCGCTGGTGGTGCTGGTGCTGATTTTTCAACGTCGTATCGTATCCGGCCTGACGGCGGGTGCGGTGAAAGGTTAATCAAGGAGTGTTTGTATGACCCAGTCACAACCCTGGTGGAAAGGTGGCATTATCTACCAGATCTATCCCCGCAGTTTTCTCGACAGCAACGGGGATGGCATCGGTGACCTCAAGGGCGTGGCGGAAAAGCTGCCCTATGTCGCCTCCCTGGGTGTGGATGCGATCTGGCTGTCGCCGTTTTTCACCTCGCCCATGAAGGATTTCGGCTACGATGTCTCCGACTACCGGGGCGTGGATCCGATCTTTGGTACCATGGACGACTATCGGGCGCTGGTGGCGGAAGCTCACCGGCTCGGCCTGAAGGTGATCATTGACCAGGTGCTGAGCCATACCGCCGACAACCACCCCTGGTTCGAGGAAAGCCGGGCCAGCCGGAGCAATCCGAAAGCCGACTGGTTTGTCTGGGCCGACCCGAAACCCGACGGCACCCCACCCAACAACTGGTTGTCGATCTTTGGGGGCAGCGCCTGGGCCTGGGACAGCCGGCGGGGGCAGTATTACCTGCACAACTTCCTGGCCAGCCAGCCGGACCTGAATTTCCACAACCCGGACGTGCGTCAGGCCCAACTGGACAACATGCGCTTCTGGCTGGAACTGGGTGCCGATGGTTTCCGCCTGGACACCGTAAACTTCTACTACCACAGCCAGGGGCTGGAAAATAATCCGGCAGTACCGGCGGGTGAAAACAAGACCTTCGTGGCCAACGGCGTGAACCCCTATACCTACCAACGCCACGTGTACGATCTCAGCCAGCCGGAGAACCTGGCATTCCTGGAAGACCTGCGGGCGCTGATGGACGAGTTTCCGGCCACCACCCTGGTGGGGGAGATTGGCGATGACAAACCGCTGGAGCGGATGGCCGAGTACACCCACGGCAACCAGCGGTTGCACATGGCGTACTCCTTCGATCTTTTGTCGGAGCGGCAGGGGCCGGACTGGGTCCGTGATGTGGTGCGCCGGTTCCAGGATGGCCTGGGGGACGGTTGGCCCTGCTGGGCACTGAGCAACCACGATGTGGTACGCGTGGTGTCCCGTTGGGGCGAGGGTGTGGACGACCCGAAAGCCTACGCCCGGGTGCTGATGGCCCTGCTGCTGACCCTTCGTGGCAGCGTGTCCCTGTATCAGGGCGAGGAACTGGGGCTGCCGGAAGCCGAGGTGCCGCTCGAAGCCCTGCAGGACCCGTATGGCATCGAGTTCTGGCCGGAGTTCAAGGGCCGGGACGGCTGCCGTACGCCCATGCCCTGGACCCCGGCGGAGAACGGCGGTTTTACCACCGGAGCCACACCCTGGCTGCCGCTGGACCCGCGCCATCTCGAGCTGTCGGTGCAGACTCAGGAAGACGATGGCGATTCCACCCTGAACCAGGTGCGCCGTCTGATCCGCTGGCGTCAGCAACAGCCGGCACTGGTGCAGGGCGACCTGACGCTGATGGAAAACACCGGCGATGCCCTGTGCTGGATTCGCCGCAGCGGCGACCAGGCCCTCCTGGTGGCGCTGAACCTCACCGGCAGTGACGTACGGACCCCCGTACCCTGCTCCCTTGAACGGGTACTGACAGAACCGGGTTTTGACGGGCGTATTGAGGGCGGTGAGTTGGTGTTGCCGCCGTACCAGGCCCTGTTCGCGGAACTGTAAACCTTCGGAGCGCCCGGCACCGGTCGGGCGATCAACAGAGGAGTCTCCACCATGGCTTGCGTGGAACTGAAAAATATCAACAAGACCTTTGCGAAAGAAGAAGTCCTGCCGTGCGTGAACCTGCGCATTGAAGACGGCGAATTTGTCGTGTTCGTTGGCCCCTCCGGCTGTGGCAAATCCACTCTGCTGCGCCTGATTGCCGGCCTGGAAGACCCCACCGCCGGCGACATTGAAATCGACGGCGAAGTGGTGACGGACCTGTCACCCAAGGAACGGGGCGTGGGCATGGTGTTCCAGTCCTACGCACTGTATCCGCACATGTCGGTGTATGAGAACATTGCTTTCGGCCTCAAGCTGGGCAAGGCCAACAAGCTCAAAATCCGCGAGTGGGTGGAAAAGACCGCCGAAGTGCTGCAACTGGACAAACTGCTGAACCGCAAACCCCGGGAGCTGTCCGGCGGCCAGCGCCAGCGGGTCGCCATCGGCCGGGCCATGGCCCGGGAGCCGAAGATCATGCTGTTCGACGAACCCCTGTCCAACCTGGATGCCAGCCTGCGCGTACAGATGCGTACCGAGATTGCCAAACTCCACGATCGCCTGCAGTCGACCATGATTTACGTGACCCACGACCAGGTGGAAGCGATGACCCTGGCCGACAAGATCGTGGTGCTGAATCGCGGCGCCATTGAGCAGGTGGGCACCCCTTACGAGCTCTATGAAACCCCGGCCAGCCTGTTTGTGGCCGGCTTTATCGGTTCCCCGAAGATGAACCTGATGCCTGGCACGGTGGCCGGTGCCATCGGGGGCGCAACCACCACCGTCGGCATAGCCGGCCTGGGCCAGTTAACGGCCGACCGCGATACCTCGGCCCTGGAGGCGGGTGAGCCGGTGACCGTCGGCGTCCGCCCGGAGCACTTCCAGCTCAGCCCGTGCGGCCCGGACAGCGGCCTGGAGGTGGTGAATGTGGAATACCTGGGCAATGAGGCCTATGTTTACGTGGCGCTGCCGGGCCTGGAAGAACTGATGGTGGTGCGCCAGCCGGTGCCCTGCCAGGTGGAAACGGGCCAGCGCGTGGCCCTGACCACGGAACCCGCCTGCGTGCATGTGTTCGACCACCAGGGCCAGGCCCTGGGCGCCATCGCCGAACCCCTGGCAGAGACGGATACGGCCCGGGCAGTGGCCCGCTAAGCACGCTGGAGGAACAGATATGAACGTCAGCGACAGGCCCCGGCGTCTGACGGTGAAGCGGATGGCGGAGATGCTCAACGTCTCCACCGCCACCATCTCCAACGCCTTTAACCGTCCGGATCAGCTGTCTGAGGCCCGGCGCCGCTGGATTCTGGAGGAGTGCCGGCGCCTCGGCTACATGGGGCCGAACGCCGCCGCCCGCAGCCTGCGCACCGGGCGAACCGGCAACGTGGGCGTAATGCTGGCGGACAACCTGGCCTACAGCCTGACCGACCCCGTCGCCAGCGAATTCCTGCACGGCCTGGCCGAGGTGTTTGACCGGCGACGCATGAATATGCTGCTGCTCTCCAGCCAGGAAGACGACGAACACCGCAGCCGGCTTCAGGAATCCATGGTGGATGGCTTCATCGTCTACGGCTGGCTCAAGAAGGGGCGCACCTACGAGCGCCTGCTGCAACACGGCAAACCCATGGTAGCGGTGGATTTTGACCTGGAGGGCTGCACCTGGGTCAACATCGACAACTATGAGGGTGCCCGCCGGAGCGCCGAACATGCCCTGAAACAGCCACCGGACAACGTGGCCATCCTGGGCCTCCGGCTGGTGGATACCGACCGGGTATGCCGGGTTCGGGACCGGGAGCTGTTCAATGAGGCCCGGGCCATATCCGTGCGCCGGCTGCATGGTTATACCGATGCCCTGGAGGCGGCCGGTTATCGGGTGCCTTCGGAGCGTATCTGGTCGACACCCACCAATACTCACCAGGATGCCTACCAGGCTGCGCGGGAAGCGCTGACCACCAGCCCCCGGCCAGACCTGCTGCTGTGCATGAGTGATCGCATCGCTCTGGCTGCGATTCAAGCCGCCCTGCAAATGGGCCTGAAAGTGCCCGAGGACCTTCGCATCGTTGGTTTTGACGGCATTCCCGAAGGCGCCAACCTGCACCCCTCCCTGACCACGGTATACCAGCAGAGCGCGGAGAAAGGCCGTATTGCCGCCCGCCTGTTCCTCGGGGAACAGGAAGACCGCAATGTGCTGCTGCCTACCTGCCTGCAGGTGCGGGAGAGTTGCCCGTGAGCGGTTTGGCGAAGCGCATGATCGACATGCGCGGAGAGCGTGTTGCCGTGGGGGTTGCCAGACTTGTCGGCCAGGGCGTTTGACTGAAAAACGCCATCGGAAAACCCACCCGATTTTTTTCGCGCGCCGCCTTTCTTCCGCGCCGTTCTTGACTATAGTTAAAAACAGGAACGGTTGCTGGTCTGACCAGGCTTGCAGCCCGTGTCCATACATACCAACAATAGCAAAGAAAGGGGGTCATCCATGCTCCTGTCACACGCTTTCGGACTCTTTACACATCCGGATGAAGAGTGGGCTTCCATACGAAAAGAACACGAAACACCGCGCCGGCTCTATGTCGCCTACGTGCTGGTGCTCGCGGCCATCGCGCCGATCTGTGCCTATATCTCCACCGCTTACTTCGGCTGGACCATCGGTAACGAGCGGCTGATCAAACTCACGGAAATCAGCGCGATGCAGCTCAGTATACTGACCTACATCGCCATACTCATCGGCGTGTTCGCCCTGGGTTACGCCATTAACTGGATGGCCCGCACCTACGGCGCCAAGGAAGAGCACGTGCCCTCCAATGGCATCGCCCTGGCTGCCTATTCCTGCACGCCACTGTTCCTCGCCGGCTTCGCCCTGCTGTACCCGGCACCCTGGTTTAACGCTATCGTCTTCCTCATTGCCGCCTGCTACGGCGCCTGGCTGATGTACGACGGTCTGCCGATTGTCATGGGTATCGAGAAAGACCGGGCGGTAATGTACGCCGGCGCGCTGCTCACCGTGGCACTCGTGATCCTGGTATCCACCCGCGTCGGCTCGGTAATCCTCTGGAACTTCGGCGTGGGGCCGGTATTCGTCAGCGGCTGACCTCAACCGGAATGACCTCATCAGGGGAGCCCAGGCTCCCCTTTTTTCTGCTGGCCACAAACGGCTACGCTGGGGATACAAGGGGCGGTTTCGGAGGTGTCTGGGACTTGGTTGGTGTGAGCGGGAACTCCAAACCGGCGCGTGAGCCGGGCGTTATGCCATGTATAAGCAGAAGGTTAGTTAAATATGTCCATGTCAAAAGAGCAAGAGCAAAAAGCTCGCCAGCAGTTTGAGAACGACATCAAGGGTGTCGACAATGATGATGTCGAATACGCCTCGAAAAAAGGTCAGTCCAAAATCAATAAGTTCGGCGACAAGCCGCCAGGCCCCCTTCAGAGTCTCTGGCGAGATATAAAGCTGATGATTGGTTTAATCACGGACTACGCCAAAGGTAACTACAGGGATGTTCCGTGGAACGTACTTGCTGCCGTGACCGGGGCAGTGATCTATTTCGTTTCCCCTATTGATGCTATTCCCGATGTTATACCGGTCGTTGGGTATGTCGATGATGCACTTGTTGTAAAACTTGCGTTAGAGATAGCGCGGCCTGACCTTGAGGCCTATGCAAAGTGGAAAAATGCATAGCAGGGCCAGTCACTGCGGCTACTATATTGTTGCGGATTCGCCTCCATTTCGTGACCGAGCGCGTTGACCAGACACACAAGCGAAGCGTTGAGCCTGTAGAAGATCCCCAAAATCCGGACTCTGGTTTGGCAGGATGAAACAAAGCGACACGAAATCCCGGTTCAAACAGACACTGCTTCGCCCGGCCAGCTCGGGCGGTGATGCGCCGTGGGCTTTTGTCATCCTGCCGGAGAACGCGAGCGCCAAGCTTCCCAGGCGAGGAAGGACGACCATCGACGGCACCCTCAATGGCCATGGCTTCCGGGCCACCCTGGAACCGGATGGGCAATTAAGTCACTGGCTGCGGGTAAGCGAAGAGCTGCTTAAAGCTGCAGGCGCGAACATCGGCGACACGGCCACGTTCGAGATCATGGCAGTGGAACGGGAGCCGGAACCCGAGATGCCCTCCGATCTGGAAAAAGCCCTGGCGGCAGCGCCCGAGGCCCGGTCGGTTTGGGATGATGCAACGACCATCGCACGCCTGGACTGGATACACTGGATGACTTCCGCCAAGCAGGCCAAGACCCGGGCGAAGCGGATTATCGATGCGTGTGACATGCTGGCGTCCGGAAAGCGCCGGGTTTGCTGTTTTGATCCATCCGGTTACTACAGTAAGGCCTTCAGTGCGCCCAAGGCGGCAGATCAGGGCGACTCATCCTGATCGTACCCGCGTGAAGTGGAGAGGAAACCCGGGTGCGCCGGAAGGCATTTCGGTATAGCATGGCGGCTGGCCTTTGGTAGGACGGGCCGTCACCACACGGAAGAAACCATCAAGAAAGGATTCATGCAATGAGCAAGGCGATTGTATTACTGGGTGATCTGGGTCTGGATCACCAGGGTTTCCCACCCACGCCGGTTATTGCCGGCTCCCCGGATGTCCTGGTAGACGGCAAACCCGCTGCCCGTGTGGGCGACCCGCTGGCGCCGCACTCCAAGCCCAAGCACCCGCCGCACCCCCGGGCCATCGCGTCCGGATCATCCACGGTTATGATCAACGGCAAGCCGGCGGCGGTTACCGGCGGTGCCGTGTCCTGTGGTGGTGTAACCATTGGCAGCGGTACGGTGATAATCGGAAGCTGATATTGCTCACCTCGGCCGAGGGCTGACGGCTTAACCGGTGGCCGGGAGTTGGTTTGGGCACCCCGGTTATGGGGCGTCGGGTACTGTGCCTGCTCCGGAAACCGCCTTGCGGCCAGACCACAGCGGGTAGGGAATGCCAGACAGCCGGTTCATGACAAAGGCATGCACCAGCAGCAAGGCCACGCCGGCCATCAGCACGGGTAGCTGCGCGGGGTCTGGCATCAGCCCGAGCGACACGATAAGCGCGGTTGCGCCGGCGGGCGGATGGGCAACCCGGAGCAGGACCATCAGGCAACCGGTCAGGCCCAGCGACAACGAGGCTGCGCCAACCCTGGCCAGATCCACGCCATGAATGAACGCCGATGACTGGTTCTGGAGGCCGAAGACATACAGGCTTGCCAGCCCCATGACGGCGCCCACCAGATGGCCGCACAACGCATTGCGTGGCGACGCGGCTTCCGCCATTGGCACGTGAAACAGGATGAATGCCGTCGCCCCCAGCGACGGGAAGATGAACGCCTCCTGGGTGACCAGCGCCACGAACGACACCAGCGCAATGCTGAGCCCGCCATTGACCAGACTGAACCCCGCCATGACAGTTTTATGGCTGTACCGGTTGGCGAGCCGCTCAAGGTGCAGTACCTTCAGGAAACCGGAGGCCAACTGCCAGCGCAACCGTTCGTTTCGAATGCCCATTGTCCACCTGTGCACAAAAAAGGTGCAAGATACTAAAGGCTGACCGATATCAAGGCAAATCCGGATAATCGATTAGCATAAAAGGAGACGCCAATGACCGATGACAAACGCCGCCGTTATTCTGCCCCCGTGGTGGACGGCATCGGGAAATCCGCCAGTCGCGCCATGCTCCGTGCGGTCGGGTTTACCGACGAGGATTTCAGGAAACCCCAGGTCGGCATTGCCTCGACATGGAGCAATCTCACGCCCTGCAACATGCACATCAATCAACTGGCGGAAGAGTCCGCGGCCGGGGCCGATGAGGCCGGAGGCAAATCGCTCATCTTCAACACCATTACCGTTTCCGACGGCATTGCCAACGGTACCGAGGGCATGAAGTATTCCCTGGTGTCCCGGGAGGTGATTGCCGATTCCATCGAAACAGTCGCCGGCTGCGAGGGCTTCGACGGCCTGGTGGCCATTGGTGGCTGCGACAAGAACATGCCCGGATGCATGATGGGGCTGGCTCGCCTGAACCGGCCATCGGTGTTCGTCTACGGCGGTACGATCCTGCCTGGCGAGAACCACACGGATATTATTTCGGTGTTTGAGGCGGTCGGAGCCCACGCCCGGGGTGACCTGGACCTGATTGAGGTGAAGCAGATCGAGGAAACCGCGATCCCGGGCCCAGGCTCCTGCGGTGGGATGTACACGGCCAATACCATGGCGTCTGCCATTGAAGCCATGGGCATGAGCCTGCCGGGCAGCTCGGCGCAGAACGCCGTGTCTGGCACCAAGGCGGACGACTGCCGGGCCGCGGGTGCTGCCGTGCTCAACCTGCTGGAACGGGATCTCAAGCCCTCGGATATCATGACCCGCGAGGCTTTTGAGAACGCCATCACCGTGGTGATTGCCCTGGGCGGCTCCACCAATGCGGTGCTGCATCTGCTGGCGATGGCGAGCACGGTGGGTGTACGCCTGAGCCTGGACGATTTTGTCGAGATCGGTAAGCGGGTTCCGGTACTGGCGGATCTGCGCCCCAGTGGCCATTACATGATGTCTGAACTGGTGGCCATCGGTGGTATCCAGCCCCTGATGAAGATGCTGCTGGATCGGGGCCTGCTCCACGGCGACTGCATGACCGTAACCGGGCAAACCCTGGCGGAGAACCTGGCGGACGTGGCGCCCTATCCCGAGGGGCAGGACATCATCCATGCCTTTGATAATCCCATCAAGGCCGACAGCCATCTGCGTATTCTGTTTGGCAATCTGGCGCCCACCGGGGCGGTGGCCAAGATCACTGGCAAGGAGGGCACCCACTTTACCGGTCGGGCCCGGGTTTTCCATTCCGAGGAGGAAGCCCAGGCGCGGATACTGGATGGCACGGTGGTTGCCGGCGACGTGCTGGTTATCCGCTACGAGGGCCCGAAGGGCGGCCCGGGCATGCGTGAGATGCTCAGCCCCACATCGGCTATTATGGGTAAGGGCCTGGGCAGCGATGTGGCCCTGATTACCGATGGCCGGTTCTCCGGCGGCAGCCATGGCTTCGTGGTGGGGCATATCACCCCCGAAGCCGCCGAAGGCGGTCCGATTGCGCTGGTGGAGGAGGGTGACACCATCACCATCGACGCGGTGACCAATCGCATTGAACTGGATATTAGCGACGCCGAAC
Organism: uncultured Marinobacter sp.; assembly: GCA_966210405.1. GTDB lineage: Bacteria > Pseudomonadota > Gammaproteobacteria > Pseudomonadales > Oleiphilaceae > Marinobacter. The sequence continues at coordinate 1,818 of CBIHLH010000081.1, read as the reverse complement.
TGGCCCGCCGCCAGGGTGCCTGGGTAAAACCGGAGCCCCGGTTCACCCGGGGTGTGCTGGCGAAATACGCCCGGACGGTGAGCTCCGCGTCGGAAGGTGCGGTGACCGACCTGCCCTGAGCGTTTCGATGGTATTCTAGTGCAGTGCAGTCATTCACCGGGAGACAGGAAACAGCGAATGCGAGACGGGAGCCATACCGTGATTCGGGTATTGATAATGATGTGTCTGCCACTGTTGGCCGTGGCCCATGCCAAAGACGCGTCCCGGGAGCAAGCCGATAACGCCCCGGGGCCGAATCTGGCCTCGGTCAACGCGGCGGTGGCTCCGGCGGGGGAAAACCGGTTGATCTATGGCAAGAACGCCGATCGACCGGTGCCTATTGCCTCGATCACCAAGCTGATGACGGCCCTGGTGGTCCTGCAGTCTGGTGAACCGCTCGATGAGTGGCTGGCTTTCCATAAGCGCCATACACCGCCCGCGGCCAATGCCTACAGCCGTATCCGCATAGACTCGGAGCTGCGCCGTTCCGATGTGTTGCGTATTGCCCTCATGTCGTCGGAAAATTTTGCCGCGTACACCCTGGCCCGGAGCCATCCGGGCGGCTTCGATGGCTTTATCAATGACATGAATGCCACGGCAAAGGCGCTGGGCATGACCCACTCGCGGTTTGTTGATCCCACCGGCCTGTCTGCCGAGAATGTGTCGTCCGCGTCCGATCTGGTGAAGCTGGTGAATGCCGCCGCCAAACACCCCGAGATTCGCCAGTATTCCACCACCGGTTACTACCGGGCCTGGTTCCGTGAGCCCCGGTACAGTCTGTCGTTTGGCAATACCAATGCGCTGGTGCACCGGGACAGTTGGGGCGTGTCCCTGAGCAAGACCGGTTATCTGTCGGAAGCGGGCCGCTGTCTGGTGATGGTGTCGGAAATGAATGGCCGGAAAGTCATTACCGTGCTGCTGGATTCGTTGGGCACCCGCTCGCCCATGGGCGACGCCGGGCGCATCAAGCGCTGGCTGGATACCGGCACCAGTGGCACCGTTGCCAGGGCCGCGAGGCGGTATGAGCAGGAAAAAAACGCGGCCTACGCCGACGCCAGTAGCAACACCCAGAGCGTGAACTGACCAGAGGCTGCGCCATGATCCAGATCCTGACCACCGGCGGTACCATCGACAAGGTGTATTTTGACGCCAACAGTGAGTTTGAGATCGGTGAGACCCTGTTGCCGGAGTTGCTGGCGGAGTCCAACATTCACGACGGGTATCAGATCCGGGGGGTGCTCCGCAAAGACAGCCTGGAGATGACGGATGAGGATCGTGCCCGGGTGCTGGAGGCCGCCCGCACCGGTGGCTGCAACCGGATTCTGATCACCCATGGCACCGATACCATGGCGGAAACCGCCGGTGTGCTGTCGTCGCTGGCCGATAAAACCATTGTGCTGACCGGGGCCATGCAACCGGCGCGCATGCGTCGAAGCGATGCCCTGTTCAACATCGGCTTTGCCTGGGCGGCGGTGCAGTTGCTGCCGGCTGGCGTGTATATCGCCATGAACGGCGAGGTGTTCCCGGCGGGGTCGGTTCGCAAGAACCTCAAGGCCCAGCGTTTCGAGCGGACCTGAGCGCTACCATACCGAATCAATTTCCTGCCGGGACAGGGGCCGCCAGGCACCTGGCGCCAGTGTCGGATCCAGGCGGATGTTACCAATGCGCTCCCGGTGCAGCGCCTCCACGTGATTGCCTACCGCCGCGAGCATGCGTTTTACCTGATGATAGCGTCCTTCAGACAGGGTCAGTTCGATGACCCGGTCAGCGACCCTGTGC
>CBIHLH010000080.1:0-16940 GCA_966210405.1 uncultured Marinobacter sp. | reverse complement strand
ACCCGATCCTCATCGTAGCGCACGGCCTGCAGCACATCGCCAACAGTGATCAGGCTCAGGGACCGGCCGGGAACCAACCGGTCTCCCTGCCGGCCAGCCAGCGTCAGTAAACCGGCCCGGATCAGTTTGTCACTGACCCCACGGGTAATTTCTCCCGGCACCTTCAACTGTTGCTCGAGGGCTTCCTGCTGGGGCGCCCTGCCCCCTTCGCTGAACGGCTTCGCCACCAGCCACATCAGTGTCAGACCCACCTTCTCCTGTAATTCCGGCGACATCCGAACCTGGCTGCGTTTGGCCACCGACCCCGGATTCTGAAGGTAAAAGGCCAGGCTGGCCCCCAGCAGCAGAATCATCCAGTTCAGGTAAATCCAGATCAGCAGGATGATGCCGATGGCAAAGCTGGAATAAATGGCGGCATAGCGTGCGGACCCGGCGACAAAGGACGCAAACAGCATACCCGCGGCCTGCCAGGAAACCCCGGCCACCAGTCCGGCAATGAAGGCGTAGCGCAGTTTCACCCGGGTGTTGGGAATGAAGATGTAGACAAAGGTAAAGGCCCCCACCACCAGCAGGAACGGCGTGAAGCGGCTGACCATAAGAATCAGCGAGCCCAGGGGCTCCACCGCCATCAGTGTCTGGACAATGGACGAGGAAAAAATGGTGGCACTGATACCGATCGCCGACACCATCAGCAGCGGCCCGACCATGATCACACTGAGGTAGTTGCTGAAACGCTGCGCCATGGAGCGCATGTCGGGCACCCGCCAGATCATATTGAACGAGCGCTCGATTTTCTGAACCAGGGAAATCACCGTGTAAACCAGCAGCGCCAGACCCACGGAACCGAGTACGCCGACTTTCATGTTGTCGACAAACCCCAGAATCTGCTCAGCCAGCTGAACACCCTGGGGGCCCATGGGTTCGAAAAACTGGAACAGGAACGGCTCCATGCGCTGGTGCACCCCCAGCGCCTTGAGCACGGAAAAGCTCAGGGCCAGCAGGGGCACAATACTGAGCAAGGTGGTGTACACCAGGCTCATGGCATGCAGGGTCAACTGGCCGCTGATCACATCCCGCATCAGGGCATAGGCCGAGCGCCCTGTTTTGTATAACCAGGTCCAGGGCCACGACTGGGGCGGGTTCGGGTTTGCGAGAATCCAGGTTTCGGCCGCCTGGAGCCGTTCTTTGAATTGGAAAGAAGCCACTCAACGTCCTGCTTTGCCGGTTTTCAGCGAATTATCAGTCGGATAACGTGTTTGCGCAAAGTATGGCGCATTACCGGGCGATTGCGAATCAGCCTTTTCGCATTCACAGCGCCTGGTGTTATGGCGGGGTCTTGCCGTGACCGAAAAGGCGGCCAAACATTCAATGGATGGTGCGCAAATTATCCGCCGTAATGCCCACAATCCGCTGCCGCGCCTCCCGGCTGGCCCAGGCTGAATGCGGTGTCACAATCAGGTTGGGAATAACATCCGCCAGCAGCGGATTACCGTTGCGGGGCGGCTCTTCGGTGAGTACGTCAAAGCCCGCACCGCCAATCGTCCCGGCGCGCAGGGCATCAGCCAGCGCCTGCTCATCCACCAGGCCACCCCGACTGGTGTTGATCAGCAGCGCATCCTTTTTCATCATCTTCAGTTCGCGGGCTCCGATCATGTTCCGGGTCTCGTCGGTCAGCAGGCAGTGAAGTGACAGCACATCCACCTTCGGCAACAGCTCATCCAGGGGAACCCTGGGGTAACCGTCCATCTCTCCAGGATCCTGCCCCGGCCGCGCGCCAAGAATAACATTCATCCCAAATGCCCTTGAACGCTCAACAACCCCCTGCCCGAGGTCGCCATAACCGACAACCCCCAACGTACGCCCTTCCAACTCCATGATCGGGTGGTCCATCAGGCAGAACATGTCACTCTCACCCCAGCGCCCGGCTCGTACGTCCCGGTCGTAATCCAGTATCCGCGTGGCCAGCGCCAGCATCAGCGCCATCGTGTGCTGAGCCACCGTGGAACGGCCATAGTTAGTCACGTTCATCACCTTGATGCCGTGGTCCTTCGCAGCGTCCTGATCAATGTTATTCAGCCCGGTTGCCACCACCGCTATCGTTTTCAGGTCCGGACTGGCTTCGAAGTGCTCCCGCGTCAGCACCACCTTGTTCACAAGAACTGTATCGAAGCCGCGAATACGCTCCCAAACCTGTTCCGGCGACGTGTGCGGATACTTCACCAGCTCACCGGTTACCGCCTCAATCGGCGAAAGGTCCACATCGTTACCCAGTGTGTCTGCATCCAGAAATACGGCGTTCATCTATCCATCCTTTCTAAGGTTTCAGTGATTCAGGCAATGAATTCATAAGCATAGCACCCAGGTCCGGGATAACGTCGGGGCACGCCTTCACAGACCGTGCATTGCCATGGATGGCAATGCCGAGCCCCTAGGGATGGGTTCACGGCGTGTCTGTGAAGGCGTGCCCCGACGTTGTCATGCACCGGCACCCAAAAATACTCCCAGATTGAGTTAGACTGAATCTATCCGCCAATCGTTAAAAGGGGAACCACCATGGAACACGAATTCTGGCACGAACGCTGGGCCAGGAAGGAAATCGGCTTCCACGAAGGCTCTGTCAACCAGTACCTGCATGACCACTGGCCGGAGCTGGCCGGGCCCGGCAGCCCGGCGGTACTCGTCCCCCTGTGCGGCAAAGCCCACGACATGTGGTGGCTGCACGACCGGGGCCACCCGATCATCGGAGTGGAGCTGAGTGACATTGCCTGCAAAGACTTCTTCGAGGAGGCCGGCGAAAAAGCCAGCGTTCATCCGGGCGAGCCATTCACCACCTTCCGGCACGACAACCTGGAGCTCTGGTGCGGCGATTTCTTCCAGCTTGTTCCCCAGGACCTGAAGCATGTCCGCCTGGTATACGACCGGGCCGCCCTGATCGCGCTGCCAGAACGCCTGCGCAAGACTTATGTGGAGCACCTGACGGCGGTGATTCCGGAGGGCACCCGGATCCTTCTGATCACTCTGGACTACGACACCGAGATCAAGGGCCCTCCGTTCAATGTCAGTGATGACGAAGTCCGGGCGCTCTACGGCGAAGATTACAACATCGAACATATCCTGACCAACACCCTGGCAAAGGATCACCCGTTCACCAAGCGCAAGGGCCTGTCCGGGGCTACCGAGAGCGTGTTTCGGCTAGTCCGGCGGTGACACGCCGGTAACACAATTTAATGAACCTTAACCACTTACTCACTGTCGAACTTTGCAACCGTGAACTAAGCTCAGAATAAGCAGGGCCACTCGCGGCGAGAATCGCGGGGCGACTTGCAAGTATCCATTCCTTCCACCTATAACCAGACAAACCGCCCGGTTCGGCGGTGCCGATGCAACGGGGTTATTGCATGAGTTAAAACTGTTTTTTTTACAGTTCAGAGAGCAAGCGAGGGCTATCTATGAGCATAATGCAGCACTTCAAAGACCGGTATGAGAGTACCCAGGAAGAAGAATTTACCCTGGAAGAATACCTGGAGATCTGCAAAAAGGACCCAACGGCCTACGCCACGGCCGCAGAGCGGATATTGATTGCCATTGGCGAACCCGAACTGGTCGATACCTCTCGTGACTCGAGACTGTCACGCATCTTTTCCAACAAGATGATCAAGCGTTACCCCGAATTCTCCGAGTTCTACGGCATGGAAGACGCCGTGGAAAACATCGTCTCGTTTTTCCGCCACGCAGCCCAGGGCCTGGAAGAGAAGAAACAGATCCTTTACCTGCTGGGCCCGGTGGGCGGCGGTAAATCGTCTCTCGCCGAGAAACTGAAATTTCTGATGCAGAAGGTGCCCTTCTATGCCATCAAGGGCTCGCCGGTAAACGAATCCCCCCTGGGCCTGTTCGATCCCGGTGAGGACGGCCCGATTCTGGACGAAGAATATGGCATTCCCGAGCGCTACCTGAAGAACATCATGTCACCCTGGGCGGTCAAGCGCCTGCACGAATTCGGTGGCGATATCAGCCAGTTCCGAGTGGTTAAGAAGTACCCGTCGGTACTGGACCAGATCGGCGTCTCCAAAACCGAGCCCGGCGACGACAACAACCAGGACATTTCCGCCCTGGTGGGCAAGGTCAACATCCGCATGCTGGAAGACTTCTCCCAGGACGACCCGGACGCCTACAGTTTCAGTGGTGGCCTGTGCAAGGCCAACCAGGGCCTGCTGGAATTCGTGGAGATGTTCAAGGCGCCAATCAAGGTACTGCATCCGCTGCTCACGGCAACCCAGGAAGGCAACTACAACACCACCGAAGGCATGGGCTCCGTGCCTTTCGACGGCATGATCCTGGCCCACTCCAACGAATCCGAGTGGCAGACCTTCCGCAACAACAAGCACAACGAGGCATTCCTTGACCGGGTATACATTGTCAAAGTGCCCTACTGCGTGCGGGTGACCGAAGAAATTGAAATCTACAGGAAGCTTCTGAAAAACAGCTCGTTGGCCGGTGCCCCCTGCGCTCCGGACACCCTCGACATGCTGGCCCAGTTCTCGGTGCTGTCACGGATCAAGGAGCCGGAAAACTCCAGCATTTTCTCCAAGATGCGGGTCTACGACGGCCAGAACATCAAGGACACCGACCCGAAAGCCAAATCGATTCAGGAGTACCGCGACTCCGCCGGCGTTAACGAGGGCATGGACGGTTTGTCCACCCGGTTTGCCTTCAAGATCCTGTCGAAAGTGTTCAACTTCGACACCGCCGAGATCGCAGCCAACCCGGTACATCTGTTGTATGTGATTGAGAAACAGATCGAACAGGAACAGTTCCAGCCGGAAGTTCAGGAAAAGTACCTGCGCTTCATCAAGGAATTCCTGGCGCCCCACTATGTCCAGTTCATCGGCAAGGAAATCCAGACCGCGTATCTGGAGAGTTACAGCGAATACGGCCAGAACCTGTTTGACCGCTACGTGACCTATGCCGACTTCTGGATACAGGATCAGGAGTACCGGGATCCGGAAACCGGCGAAATTCTCAACCGTTCCTCCATTAACGACGAACTTGAGAAGATCGAGAAACCGGCGGGCATCAGCAACCCGAAGGATTTCCGCAACGAAGTGGTCAACTTTGTCCTGCGGGCCCGGGCCAACAATCAGGGCCGGAACCCGTCCTGGCTCAGCTATGAAAAGTTGCGCAGCGTGATCGAGAAGAAGATGTTCTCGAACACCGAGGATCTGCTGCCGGTCATTTCCTTCAACCCGAAAGCCAGCAACGAAGATCAGAAAAAGCACAAGCAGTTCGTCGAGCGTATGGTCGATCGAGGCTACACGGAGAAGCAGGTACGGCTGTTGGCCGAATGGTATCTGCGGGTTCGCAAGTCTCACTAAGTCAGTGACCACTCACTGAACCGGAGTTACGCCATGGGAATGACCCACATAGTCGACCGGCGACTGAATGGAAAAAACAAGAGCGCGGTGAACCGGGAACGGTTCCTGCGCCGGTACCGGCATCACATCAAGAAGGCCGTCGCCGACGCGGTGCAGAAACGCTCCATTACCGACATTGAGCGGGGGGAAAAAGTCAGCATCCCTTCCCGGGATATTGAAGAGCCGATCTTTCATCATGGCTCAGGCGGCAAGCGCGAGGTGGTACATCCGGGCAACAAGGAGTTCGTTGCCGGAGACACCATCCCCAAACCCCAGGGCGGCGGTGGTCAGGGACAGGGCCAGGGGCAGGCCAGCCCCGATGGCGAGGGCATGGATGAATTCGCCTTCCAGATTACCCAGGAAGAGTTCCTGGACTTCCTGTTTGATGACCTGGAGTTGCCGAACCTTGCCCGCAAGAAGCTGAAAGATACCGAAGCGTTCAAGTACGTTCGCTCCGGTTTCAGCACCCAGGGCATCCCCGCCAAACTGGATGTCGTGCGCTCTCTGCGTGGCGCTCACGCCCGCAGGCTGGGACTGGGCGGCGCCCGCAAGAAAAAGATACGGGAACTGGAAGCACAGCTGGCCGAATTGAAATCGGCACCGGACGATCTGGACCCGGCCTTCAGCCATGAAGACCAGATCCAGGTTCTGGAGGAGGAAATCACCCGGCTGAAAGCCAATGTCCGGCGCATTCCCTTTATTGACGAGATTGACCTGCGTTACCGCCAGCACGTGAAGAAGCCGCAACCGGCCACCAGTGCCGTGATGTTCTGCCTCATGGATGTATCCGGCTCCATGACCCAGATGCACAAGGACATCGCCAAGCGCTTCTTCATCCTGCTGTATCTGTTCCTGAAGAAAAACTACAAGAAAATCGAGGTGGTGTTTATCCGTCACCACACCAGCGCCAAGGAAGTGGACGAAGAGGAGTTTTTCTATTCCCGGGAAACCGGCGGCACCATCGTGTCCAGCGCCCTGAAACTGATGCAGAAAATCATCGAATCGCGCTATTCGCCCGCGGAGTGGAACATTTACGCGGCCCAGGCGTCCGACGGGGACAACTGGAATGACGACTCGCCGGTATGCGGAAAGGTCCTGGCAGACAGCATTCTGCCCCTGGTGCAGTACTACGCCTATGTGGAGATTACGCCCCAGGATCACCAGATGCTCTGGTACGAATATGAAAAGCTTCAAGAGCGCTTCCCGCAGAGTTTCGCGCTGCAGCAGATCGCCGATCCCGGTGAAATTTACCCGGTATTCCGCCAGCTGTTCGAGAGGAAAGCCGCATGACTGACAGGATCGAACGTCCGACTGCCCCGGGCAGTGACGATCACCGGCCCGATACCCGCGAGCCGATTTCCACCAGCTCGGAATGGACCTTCGACCTGATTCATCAATACGATGAGGAAATCGCGAAATGCGCCGCGGAGTTCGGGCTGGACACCTACCCCAACCAGATTGAGGTCATCAGCGCGGAACAGATGATGGACGCCTACAGTTCGGTGGGCATGCCCGTGGGGTACAACCACTGGTCCTTCGGCAAGCAGTTCCTCAGCACCTCCAAGGGTTACCAGCGCGGCCAGATGGGGCTGGCCTATGAAATCGTCATCAATTCCAACCCCTGCATCGCCTACCTGATGGAGGAAAACACCCTGCCCATGCAGGCGCTGGTTGTCGCACACGCCTCGTACGGGCACAACTCCTTCTTCAAGGGCAATTACCTGTTCCGCACCTGGACGGACGCCAGCGCGATTATCGATTACCTGGTGTTCGCCCGTCATTATGTGGCCGAGTGCGAAGAGCGCCACGGGGTCGACGCCGTGGAGGAAATCCTGGACTCCTGCCATGCCCTGATGAATTACGGGGTGGATCGCTATAAGCGCCCGGCCCCCATCTCCGCCACCGAAGAGCTGCGCCGGCAGAAAGAGCGGGAAGAGTATCAGCAGCGCCGCATCAATGACCTGTGGCGAACCATTCCAAAGGTAGACGATGACGACGACCCGGTGCGTCGCCGCAAGCGGTACCCGGAAGAGCCCCAGGAAAACCTGCTCTACTTCATTGAAAAAAATGCTCCCCTGCTGGAAACCTGGCAACGGGAAATCATCCGGATCGTGCGCAAACTGGCCCAGTACTTCTACCCGCAGCGCCAGACCCAGGTGATGAATGAAGGCTGGGCCACGTTCTGGCACTACACCCTGCTGCACCGGATGTATGAAAAAGGCCTGGTGAACGACGGGTTCATGCTGGAATTCCTGCAAAGCCACACTGCCGTGGTCTATCAGCCGCCGTTCAACAGCCCCTGGTATTCCGGCATCAATCCTTACACCCTGGGCTTTTCGATCTTTACCGACCTGCGACGCATCTGCGAAAACCCCACCGACGAGGATCGCCAGTGGTTTCCGGATTTCGCCGGCAGTGACTGGCTGGAAACCCTGCACTTCGCCATGAAGAACTTCAAGGACGAGAGCTTTATCCAGCAGTTCCTGTCCCCCAGGGTGATGCGCGATCTCAAGCTGTTTGCCATCCAGAACGACGATCAGGAAGACGTGTACCAGGTGACCGCCATCCATGACGAACCGGGCTATCGGGAGCTGCGGGAAAAACTCGCACGCCAGTACAACCTCAGTTACCGGGAGCCCAATATCCAGGTCTGGAATGTGGATATCCGCGGCGATCGCTCGCTGACGTTCCGGCATATTCCGGTGGACCGGGTGCCCTTGGGCAAGGAAACCGAGGAAGTATTGCGTCACGCCCACCGGCTCTGGGGCTTTGATGTGCACCTGGAAAGTGTGGACGATGGCACGGTGGTGGAGGAATACCACTGCCCGCCCAGGAATCTGGACGAGGAAACCGACTGACCCGTGCTTTCCCGACACCTTCCACCGGTTCTGGCCGGCCCGGTATTGCGACGCGTCAGCGGCCACCGGCTGTGCCTTTGGCTGATTGCCGGGCAGCCGCTGTCCCTGTCGTTCTTCCTGTGCCAGCGTGATGCGCCCGCCGATGGACTGATCAACCGCCCGCTGCAGGACCGGGAGATCACCTGTCTGCGACTCGGCACCTGTGCCTGGCTCTACCTGCTGGATATTGCCACTGACCAGCCGCTGCCGCCCGGCACCTTTCTCGAGTACGATCTGGGCGTGGCCCCGGCGGATGACGACGGGCCATCACCCCGTTGGATTCAGGACTGGGCGCCACACCTGTGCCCGCCTGGCCGGCAGCGGCCGGGCTTCGTGTTCAAGCAACGCCTTGACCGGCTGCTGCACGGCTCCTGCCGCCGCCCCCACCATCCGTCGAGGGATGGGCTGGTGCGCGTGGATGAGGAACTGCAGGCCGCGGCCTCGGTGGACGACTACCCGGCGCTGCTCCTGCTGACCGGTGACCAGATCTACGCCGATGACGTGGCCGGCCCGATGCTGCACGCCATCCACTGTGTTATCCAGCAACTCGGGCTCTATCAGGAAGAGCTCGAGGGCGCTTCGCTGAACAACAGCCGGGAGCTGGCCTCCCTGGCCAAGGCCTACTATCACCGGGACGAACTGCTCCCGGAAACGGAATTCAACGAGGACCTGACCGAGCGCTTTTTCGGCGGGGTCCGCAAGCCGGTGTTCACCACCGCCAGTGCCGGTAACCACCTGATCTCCTTTGCCGAGGTCATGGCCATGTACCTGTTGGTCTGGTCGCCTACCCCCTGGAACCTGGTGACGGCCACCAACCCCGGTGTCAGCGGCAAGGAGCTTGAGCGGTACCGTCGGGAGCAGCAGGCGCTGGACGAGTTTGCCAGCCAGTTACCAGAGGCCACCCGGGCCCTGGCCAACGTGCCGGTGTGCATGATGTTCGATGACCATGACATCACCGACGACTGGAACCTCTCCGCGCTGTGGGAAGCCACGGCCTATGAACACCCGTTTTCCCGCCGCATCATTGGCAATGCCTTGCTGGGCTACCTGCTGTGCCAGGGCTGGGGAAACGCACCGGAGCACTTCGGGGATATCCTGCCCCTGTGCCGAACGCTTCTGCCGCCAGAGCCGACCGGGGAGGATCTGCACAAGGCGACCCAGGACGAGCTGATCGACCGGCTGCTCCACTTCCACCACTGGCACTACACCCTGCCCACATCCCCGAAACTCGTGGTGCTGGACACCCGGACCCAGCGGTGGCGCAGCGAGGTCCGCCGGGGTCACCCGTCCGGCCTGATGGACTGGGAAGGCCTGACCGACTTTCAGCAGGACATCATGGGGGAGGAGGCCGTGGTGGTGGTTTCCGCAGCGCCCATGTTCGGGGTCAAGCTGATCGAGATGGTGCAGGCGGTGTTCACCTTTTTTGGCAAACCGCTGCTGGTGGACGCGGAAAACTGGATGGCACACCGGGGCGCTGCCAGTGTCCTGCTCAACATCTTTGGACACCCCAAAACGCCCCGCCACTTCGTGATTCTGTCCGGCGACGTGCACTACTCCTTTGCCTACGATGTTTATCTGCGCCACAAGCGCAACAGCCCGCGTGTCTGGCAGATCACCAGCAGCGGTATCAAGAATGAGTTTCCGGACAGATTGCTGGAATGGATGGACCGGCTCAACCGCTGGCTGTTCGCGCCCTGGTCGCCGCTGAACTGGTTTACCAAACGCCGGCGGATGCGCGTATCGCCCCGGCTACCGACCGGTCGGGATGCCGGCGAACGGTTGTGGAACTGTTCCGGCATCGGCGATGTGCGGCTGGATAACAGCGGCACTCCCACGACAATACGCCAGCTTGACGCCACCGGCGGAGGTACCTTATTCCAGGCCCGGAAGGAGCGGGAATCGGGCCCGGATGCTCCGGATTCAGAGCCAGGCCGCCAGCAAATCCACCAGCCAGGGCACCAGCAACGCGGTCGCGAAGGCTGATAGTGCCATGGCCAGGCCCGAAAACGCCCCCATGCGCGAGCTGACCTGAAACGCCCTGGCCGTGCCAATGCCGTGGGCCGCCACACCCATGGCAATGCCTTTGGCGGTATCGTCGGTGACCCGTATCCATTCAAAGAGCTTGGTGCCCAACACCGCACCGGTGATGCCGGTAATCACCACCAGTACCGCCGTCAGTGACGGCAAACCGCCAATCTTCTCGGAAATGCCCATGGCCACGGGTGCCGTGGCGGATTTCGGTGCCAGCGACATCTGGATCTCCAGGGAACCACCCAGCAACCGGGCCAGCCAGATCGAACTGCCAGCGGCAATCACCACCCCGCACACCAGGGAAATGGCCACCGGCAGCCAGAGCTGTCGCAGCCGCGAGAACTGCTGATACAGGGGAACCGCCAGGGCCACCGTCGCCGGTCCCAGCAGAAAATGCACAAACTGGCCGCCCGCGAAATAATCGCTGTAGGAGGTGCCGGTCAGCAGCAGCAAGGCAATCAGCATGGCCACAGACGTCACCACCGGGTTGGCCAGCGGGTTGGAATTGGTTTTCAGATACAGCCGGTAGGCCAGGCCGTAAGCCACCAGGGTGATGGTCAGGCCCAGCAGGGGTGATGCCGAGAGGTATACCCAGATATCCTTGAGGCCCGGATCAGTCATCGCTCTGCTCCCCGTCAGGCTCCGCCCCGGCGAACCAGCGGCTGGTCAACTGCATGATGAAGGCGGTCGCCACCATGGTCACGATGGTGCTGAGCAGCAGCGACAGGGTAATCGGCAGCCACTCATCGGCAATGCGCCCGAAATGCGCCATCATGCCCACCCCGGCGGGCACGAACAGCAGGGAAAGGTGGCTGAGCAGGGCCGACGATGCCTGATCAACCGATGCTGGCGCCCGGCCCCGGATCATCAGCGTCAGGAACAGCATAACCATACCCAGCACCGGCCCCGGAATCGGCACATTCATAAGCCGGACGGTGATCTCCCCGACCAACTGGTACACCAGCAACAGCGTTATACCATTCAGGAACTGCATACCGTCGTCTCCGGTTGTTATTGGGTGGGAACTTTCTGACCCGAGTCATCGTGTACCCGAACCGATATCAGTATACTTGCAGGTAACAAACAAAAGTCCAACAACCGGTCGGAGACACACAAGGAATGAAACGCCTGGGAACACTGGATGCTTCGTGGCTGGCAGTGGAATCTGAAGACACCCCGATGCACGTGGGAAACCTGCAGATTTTTTCGCTGCCGGAGGGCGCTCCCGAAACCTTTCTGCGGGACATGGTTACCCGCATGAAGGAAGCCGGTGACATCGCCTCGCCCTGGGGCTACAAACTGGCCTGGTCCGGATTTATTGGCCGGCTGGTGGCGCCGGCCTGGAAGCTGGACAGGAAGATCGACCTGGACTACCACGTGCGCCATTCCGCCCTGCCGCGCCCGGGTGGCGAGCGGGAACTGGGCGTGCTGGTCTCCCGCCTGCACTCGAACCCGCTGGATTTTGCACGTCCGCTCTGGGAGTGCCACGTGATCGAGGGATTGGAGAACAACCGTTTTGCACTCTACACCAAGATGCATCATTCGATGATTGACGGCATCAGCGGCGTGCGGCTCATGCAGAGAGTGCTGACCACCGATCCGGACAAGCGCGACATGCCTCCGCCCTGGTCGGTGCGGCCAGAGCGGCGCCGGGGCAGTAAAACCGATACCGAAGCCAGTATTCCGGCCGCCTTCTCCCAGGCCATGGACGCCCTGAAACTGCAGGCCGACATGGCCCCGAGGCTTTGGCAGGCGGGCAACCGCTTGCTGCACTCCGTGCGCCATCCGGAAGACGGGCTGACAGCCCCCTTCACCGGGCCGGTCTCCAAGATCAATCACCGTGTGACCGGCCAGCGACGGCTTGCGACCCAGCATTACGAACTCGAGCGGCTGAAGGAGCTGGCGAAAGTCTCCGGTGGCTCGATGAATGACATCGTACTCTATCTCTGTGGCACGGCCCTGCGGCGGTTCCTGCTGGAACAGGATGACCTGCCGGACATCCCCCTGACGGCGGGCATTCCGGTTAACATTCGCCCGTCGGACGACCAGGGCACCGGCACTCAGATCAGCTTCATGATTGCCTCTCTGGCCACCAACGAAGCCGATCCGCTGACCCGCCTCCAACACATCAAGACCTCAAGCCGGCGCGCCAAGGAACACTTGCAGAAGCTGCCCAAGAGCGCGCTGAACCAATACACCATGCTGCTGATGTCGCCTTATATTCTGCAGTTGATGTCTGGCCTGGGTGGCCGCATGCGGCCGGTGTTCAACGTGACCATCTCGAACGTACCGGGTCCCCAACGTACCCTGTATTACGAGGGCGCCAAACTGGAGGCCATGTACCCGGTCTCGCTGATCGCCCACGGTGGGGCCCTGAACATTACCTGCCTCAGTTACGACGGCGCCCTGAATTTCGGCTTTACCGGTTGCCGGGATACCCTGCCCAGCATGCAGAAACTGGCGGTGTATACCGGTGAGGCCCTGGATGAACTGGAGCACCTGATACTGCCACCCAAGCCCCGGAAAGCCCGGCGCACGGCCGCAAACAAAGCCTAGGCCCTGCTGTTCCAATGGGCCGCACCCACAAAGATCAGTTGAAGGAAGCGGGTCGTCCGCTTCCGGATCTGGTCTACCTGGTAATCGTCGTCGGCTGACACACCCAACAGGTCGGTCAGACTGAAGGCAACACTCCGGACCACCAGATCACAGGTCATCTCCAGGTCACTGTCGCTGAGGTGGTCCACCAGCCGCAGTCGTCTCAGATCATTGGCAAGCTCGCTGGCAAAAAAACGCATTTCACTGCGAATTCCCTCCTGGATGGCCCGGCTCTCTCCGGCCAGCCCCTGGGCCATGAACAGAAAAAAGCTGCGATTGTTCTGGGCATGGCTGATAAAAATCGCCACCGATTCATCCATGAGCTTGTCCGCCTGCAGCACGTTGCCGCGGGCCTCCCTCATCATCCGGCGCAATACCAGACCCAGCTCATCCACCAGTTGCAGGCCCAGATCGTCCATATTGCGGAAATGCCGGTAAAAGGACGTCGGCACGACGCCCGCCTGACGGGTCACTTCGCGGATACCAAGGCTGGCAAAATGTCGCCCCTTGCCCACCAGGGCCAGTGCTGCGCTCATCAGCTTGTCGCGGGTTTCCCCGGGCTTTCGTCGTTGTCGTTCTGCCATCACCTGCCCGCATTGCCATGGTTGTCGAATCCAGGTTCACAAGTGTACACATCTGGAAAACAGAAAGTACAGAATGCTTGTCATTTCGTGCCAACTCAAAGTCCACCATTGTCCTTCGCAAACTCCGTGTGTACAGTCGTACACATTAGTGAACAACTGTACACATAGGTAGAGTTGAACGAACGGAGACAACATTCATGTTGGCGAGAAACACCCAGACCAGAGCCATGCATTGGCTTGGCAGACAGCTGTTTAACCGGGATGACCCGGCGGCATTTTTTGATCCGCTTCTGGAGCGCATCAACCCCATGCTGGTACAACAGTTCACACCAGCACGGGTTGAACAGGTCATCCAGGACACCCCGGACACCCGTACTTGGGTGCTGAAACCCGCCAGGCGATGGGGCGGGTTCCAGGCTGGGCAGCATGTGAACATCTGTGTTGACATAGACGGTATTCGACGCAACCGTACGTTCAGTCTGTCCAGTTCCCCCCTGCTTTGGCAGGAACAGGGACGCATCACCCTGACCATCAAGCGACTGCCCGGCGGACGGGTCACCAACTGGCTACACGATCATCTCGAGCCAGGTGACACCCTGGGCCTTGGCGAGGCCTTTGGCGATTTTCTGCTGCCCGAGACACCCCGGCCGGCCCTGTTTATCGCCGGTGGCAGCGGGATCACCCCCATCTTGAGCCAGATTGAAACCCTGGCCACCACCAACATCCGGGCGCCGGTCAGCCTGCTGTACTTTGTCCGCACCCACGCTGACGCCATCGCCGGTGAAAAGCTCCGGGCCATCGCTGCCCGCTGCCCGTCCCTGAGCTTGCGCATCATCGCAACCCACGAGAGCGAGATGCCCCGGTACCTGAGGGACGAAGACCTCGAACAGGTACCCGGCCTCACGGCCCGGGATGTGTACCTCTGCGGCCCCGGCGGCTTGATGGATCTGGCCAACGACCTGCTGGCGCGGCACGGGGTTGCCTCTGACAACGTCCATTGCACTTTTTTCGCGGCCCCTGCGGCGGCCGATCTGAACGACCAGGCCCTGGGTGGCACCGTCCGGTTTGCCAAAAGCAACCTGGAAATGAGTTCAGAAGGGGATGCCAACCTGCTGGAGATGGCCGAAGCGGCGGGCCTGACGCCCCGCCATGGCTGCCGGATGGGTATTTGTCATCAATGCAGTTGCCGCAAAACCAGCGGCACCGTGATCAATCGACTCACCGGCCAGGCCTCCGGCCCCGGTGAGGAAAACGTCCAGCTCTGTATCTCCGTGCCCCGGGGACCGGTCAGCATTGACGTTTAAATCCACCTTTATGTTCACGCTGCAGCCCGGCAAGGGTTGCAAGGAGACACACCATGAAATCCATGACCGAATCACAACTGACGGAACTGGCCACTGATCTGAACGCCATCCGGGACGAGGTCCTGGCGGACCTGGGCGAACGCGATGCCCGATACATCCGCCGGGTGATCCGCCTGCACCGCACCCTGGAAGTCGGCGGCCGCGTCCTCATGCCCTTCGGCTTTATTCCGCCGGTGTTCGTGGCGGCCACGGCCGCACTGGGGCTCTCCAAGATCATCGAGAACATGGAAATCGGCCACAACGTTATGCACGGACAATACGACTGGATGAACGACCCGTCCCTGCACTCGCAAACCTACGAGTGGGATACCGTGTGTACCGCCGACTCCTGGCGCCGGACCCACAATTACGAACACCACACCTACACCAACGTCATCGGCAAGGACAGAGACTACGGTTACGCCCTGTTGCGCCTGAGTGACGATGACAAATGGCAACCGGCACATACCCTCCAGTTCATCAACTACATTCTGCTGAGCGTGTTCTTTCAGTGGGGGGTTGGCCTGCATGAGCTGGAGTTCGAGCGCATCCGCCGGGGTGAAATCCGCCTGCGGGACAAGCTGCCGTTGCTGAAGGACTTCGTTCGCAAAGGCGGGCGCCAGGCGTTCAAGGACTATGTGTTCTTCCCGCTGCTGACGCTGCCGGTGGCGCCCATCGTGCTCGCCGGGAATGTCGGCGCCAACCTGATGCGTAACCTCTGGTCATCCACCGTTATTTTCTGCGGGCACTTTACCCAGGATGCGGAAACCTTCAGTGAGGAAGCGTGCGAGGGAGAGAGCAAAGGGCACTGGTACCTGCGACAGCTCACGGGCTCATCAAACTTCACCGGCAGCAAATGGGTACACCTGCTGAGCGGCCACCTGAGTTACCAGATTGAGCACCATGTGTTTCCCGACCTGCCCGCTCATCGATACCCGGAGATTTCAGAGAAGGTTCAGGCGGTCTGCCGCAAGCACGGCATCCATTACAACACCGGCAGTTTTGCCCGGCAGTACAGCACAGTGTTGAAACGGATCTTCAGCTATTCACTGCCAGACCGGGTACGCCTCCGGCTGACCGCTCAGACCGCCTGACAAACGATTGTTTCAGGCGATCTGAAGCAACCTGAGCAACTGTGGCCGATGCTGATCCTGGATCACATCGGCCAGGGTGTATTTGTCGAGTACGTCGAGGAAGGCTCCGAGAGCCTCGCCGAACATGGATCTGAGGCCGCAGACCGGCGTGATCCGGCAGGCGTTTTTGGAGGAGAAGCATTCGACGATACTGAGGTCCTGCTCGGTTTCACGAACCAGGATCCCCACATTGATATCGGTGGGCGACCGGTGCAGGCGCATGCCCCCCTTCTTGCCCCGAATCGTTTCGATGTACCCCTTTTTGTTGAGTTGATGCACCACTTTCATCAGGTGATTCTTGGAGATGTCGTAACTGTCGGCAATTTCCTGAATGGTGGTCAGCCGGTCACCCTGCACCGCCAGATAAATCAGTACGCGCAATGAATAGTCAGTGTATCGGGTGATGTGCATTCAGTACTCCAGTCGTTCAATATCGTCGTCAATAGGAAGGGCGTGTCAGCAAATATCCGGCACTGCCACACAGGCATACCCCCGCCACCGCCAGAACCATCCCGGATGCCCCCATCACAAACAGGATGCCCCAGCTGATCGCCATCATGGTGCAGGCCATCACCTTGGCTCGCACCGGTACCGAGCGGTTATCCCGCCAGCGCTCTATGGCAGGACCGAAGCGGGGGTGACCTTCCAGCCACGCTGCAAAGGCCGGCGAGCCCTTACTGGCAAAAAAAGCCGCCAGCAGGACAAACGGGGTGGTTGGCAATAACGGTAAAAAAACACCGACAGCGGCCAACCCGACGGATATATACGCAAGAATCCGAAAACCGGTTTTGCCGAAGAACTCGGGCATGAAAAGGGTTCCATTGCCGTTCATATTGGCATCCAGTCTACCGGCATTCAGTGAACAGGTCTTCCCAGGCGACTGAGAAACACCAATCGGGCGACATACGCCACCTTGACACCCACCGCAAACAGCAGCGTTCCGATA
>CBIHLH010000079.1:0-17028 GCA_966210405.1 uncultured Marinobacter sp. | reverse complement strand
TGGTGGCGGTGAACTGCAGTCCGCTTGCCTGGGGCATGTCTTCGGTCCCTGAAGAAGAAAGAATGTCGGGAACTTCGCACCATCCTGTACGAAGTCATGGCTCTGGTGAAAACATTCCGCCTCCACCAGAGCGACCCTAGTCTAATACAAGCTGCGGGGTAAACGGTACCCCGCCAGTAATTCCTGTGTGAACGGGTTGGTGTTGCTGGCGGCATGCAGGCGATAGCGCATGCTGCCATCATCCACCTGGAAGCGGACATCAATGGCGCTGCTGCTGACCCCCGTGATGTCGGCCTTGTCCAGCAGCCGGAACAGGGCCCACGGACCGTTCTCGGAAAGGCTGCGCGGCGACCGGTTGACCTGGACTGGTACCAGGGTAATCCGGCTTTCCACCGAATCCCTCAGGGTGTTGGGCCACACCAGCGGGATGCTCTGGCCCGGTCCGTGGCTGAATTCCACCAGTTGCCCGTCCACATTTATCACGCTTCGGCGTTTGTTGGCAGACAGGTTCAGGGGCTCCAGGGAAAACTCCACGTCCAGTGTGCCGCTGCGGGTAAAGTAGGCCCGGCGAATCTTGTCGGCTTTTTCCAGGGACGCCAGAACATCGCCGCGAACCAACCCGGCCCGGCGGGCATCGCCCACCTGCTCCGGATGATCCTCAAGGAACAGTTTCAGGTTCTCTTTGTAAAAGGTTTCCAGCACCCCATCGGGAGCGAAGAACCGCTCAAAATCCTGCAGCGCCACATCGCGCCCGGCGTCCGGGTTGAACGGGTAATGCCGGGCCAGGTTCTGCTGGAACGGCTGGTACACTTCCTGGTACCACTGCCGCTCCAGTTGGGCCACGGCCTGGTCCAGCACCACGCGCCAGCTTTCGGTGGCCAGCCGGTTCAGCAACCGGTTCAGGGGCTGGGGCTGGTTATCAGCCATCCGTTTGAGGGTGAAAATCGGGTCGGCGCCCTGCAGGCCCATGCGTGCCCGGGCGGCACTCAGTGCAGCCTTGCCCATATCCGGGGCTTCCTGGATATTGCGCATGTATTCGTGCAGCTCGCCCACCACCACCATGATCTGGTCCAGGCCACTGGGCTGATCACCCTGTTTGCGGGTGAGCTGGTTCAGGTCCGCGAACTGTCGCTCGATTTCCTTGAGCATACGGAAGTGCGACGACTGCTCAAGCAATTCCCGGGCCGCGGCAGACTCGCCCTCGGCCGAGGGTATTAGCCGGGTATTCTGGCGAACCAGCCCGAGCAACTGAGCCAGAGGCTCATGGCCGCTGGTCAGGCTTTCCAGCAATCGAACGCCGTGATTGAGATCCTCAAACCGGTGAATGTCCACGCCGCCAAGCACTGAACGCCAGGCGTCGGCGTAATGTTCGGCGTACAGGGTTTGCAGGCTGCTCCGGAGTTCTGCCTCGTCCGCCTCGCTGAAGTTGACGTCCTCCCGGCGTCCCAGAACCCAGGCGTCGATCAACGCCAACTCAGTCACCGACCCGGACTCCCGGAGGAACCATTTCTCCAGCCCTTCCCGGGTCAGCAGTGCCGGCACGTTCAAGGGGTCCTGCTCGGCTGCCGGGGTGTCGGCCAACGGCTCGCCAAACTCGTCCACCCGGGTAAACACCGCACTGAACGCCGGCCCGGAAGCACGGGCAATGTCCAGTGGCGCCCGGAACTCCCGGTTG
Source organism: uncultured Marinobacter sp. (assembly GCA_966210405.1). GTDB lineage: Bacteria > Pseudomonadota > Gammaproteobacteria > Pseudomonadales > Oleiphilaceae > Marinobacter. The sequence continues at coordinate 15,353 of CBIHLH010000079.1, read as the reverse complement.
GCCTCGGTTTCCAGATCCCGATAGACCCGCTCTGGTGTCGGAATACGCCCAAGCTCATGCTGGGCCCACTGCACGCTGCTGCGGAACGGTGCCAGCGCCATATCGGCGGTGACATCACCATTGTTCGCCAGCCGGGCCAGGTCCGTTTTTGCCATCGCGTACTCAAGATGCGCCATCAGGCGCTCCTGCATATCACGCTGGCCCGGGAACGCCTGTTGCCAGTAGTCCCGCATGTAGTTCGCGACGATATCGGTACGCCGGCCACTGGCGTCGTAAAGCATTCGCAGCACCCGCAGATGGTCCAGTCGCGCCATGCTGTCTTCAGGCGTGCGACCCATCTCGCCCATCACTCCGAACATCAGCGCCGGAAGGTATTGGTAAGCCAGCATATCGAGGTACGACGCTTCCACTTCCGGGCCAACTTTATGGCCCTGGTACAGCCCCATATCGCTGACCAGGGGCCACTGTTTACGATGATCACCAAACGCCAGGGTGGCCTCCCGCAATTCATCCAGCGGTTGTAGCAGGTTGCGGCCGGTCACATCCGGCTCGTACCCCACCGGTCGCCAGTTGGTGAGGAAGCGCTGAACCCGTGTTTCCACAGCGGTGGCGGCCTCGGCGTTCTTGATGAAGTAATGCTGCCAGCCGGCGGTCATGCCGGCACCGGCGCACACGGCCAGCACCGCAGCCACCGCTACCCGGCGTTGCCGGCTGCGAATCACTCGCCGATTGTCGCCGGCCAGGCCGGCCTCCGGATAGATCACCCCGGGGAACAGCGCCCGGGTAAACAGGCTCGCAGACTGGCCGGCACGCTGGGCGGGCTGAATCGGAGCCGCAACGTCGTAATTGGCAGCGGCGGCGGTAACGAAGGCGTCTTCCGGCACACCCTCCTGAAACACCGAGGTAAAGTAGGTGCCGCGCACCAGCGCCGGGGTGGAAAACGCGTCAGCCGAGAGCAGGTCGGTGAGGAACTGTTCCAGCACCGGCCCGAGCCCCGCCAGTTGCCGGGTAAACGAGTAGGCGGCGGCCCGTTCTTCGGCCTCCCGGGTATTGGCCAGGACATCGGGCAGTCGGTCACCGAGCCGGGCTACGAGGCCGGCAAAGCGCTCGGAAAATTCAGTCAGCCAGTCATCGTGATCCAGCCCGCTCTCCAGCTCAAAGGTAAAGCCCAGGGCCTGCTCTTTCTCCTGTTTGCTCAGGGTGGCCACAAAGGGCCCGAATCCGTAAAGCAGGTCCATCTTGGTGAACGACACATACACCGGCAACCGGGAGCCAATCTGCTCCATCAGTTCTCGCAGCCGGGTACGCAGAAGAATGGCCTGGGCCTGCCGCTGTTCCGCGCTCGCGGTGCTGAGGCTGGCGAGATCCACCGCCAGCACCACGCCGTTCAGTGGTCGCTGTGGCCGGTTGCGCTCAAGCCACTGGATAAAATGGCTCCAGAGCCGCTGCTGCAGATCCGAAGAGGCGCCCTCGCCCTGGTTCTGGCTGAGCAATTCACCATCCGGATCGATCAGTACACCCTCATCACCGATCCACCAGTCAAAACCGAAGGCGTTGCGGTCCGCTCGATGGTTGCGGGTGACGTTGGTCAGGGTGTAGGTCTGGCCAGAACGCTGGATCAGGCTTGTTTTCCCGGCGTCTTCCAGCCCCATCACCAGGTACCAGGGCAGCCGGTATACGCCCTTGCGCCCGGGAAGGTTACTTTTCAAGGCCGCCAACTGGCGATCCAGCAAGCGCTGCTGCTTGCGCTCCAAGGGCAGAATCGGGTCTTCCTGTTCCCGCTGCTCCTCGGCCTTGGCCACATTCACTTTTCGCAACCGGCGCGCCAGCACCATGCCCCACATCATGGCCATAACCAATACCACGCCCAGCGTAATCAGTGCCCGGGTTTGCCAGGAAGCCAGGGGGAATTCGCCGTCGATTTCCCAGCGGGGCCCCAACCACCAGGTGGCCACTACCAGCGCAATCAGTCCCAGCACCAGGACAACCTGGCTGGCGCTACGTAGGTACGGCAGAAGCCGGCGGCCAATGAGTAATGCGTGTCTCCACATGGTATCCATTCCTGCTGTTAATCCGTGGTAAAAAGTACGATCAAGCCTGTCTTTCCAGTTGTTTGATCAGGCTTGGCTCCCAGTCCGTCAGGCTCAGCTCGCTCACCTGCTGCTGCAGATCCCGGATCTGCTGGGAAGCCAGGCTTTTCAGGCCGGCATCCTTGAGCACCCGGGCGCTGGCGAGCCGCCAGTAAAATTGATCCCTCGGCTCCCGGGCCTCGGCCAAGCCCTCTTCCATCAGCTGCATCGCCTCCGCCAGCCGCTTCTGCGACACCAGTTCCCGCGCTTTGTCAGCGGCCCGCTCCCAGGGGCTGACACCGCCCCCGGTACCTCCGTTCGCGGGTGCCGACCAGAGCCAGCCTTCCGCGTCCGGTGTCAGAAACGGCGTGCCGTCGTTGAAGGTCAGGTCGGTGAGCGCCGGCAGCTTTTCCACAAACTGACGCACCGCGGCCCGGATGGCCTCGGCACAGGCCCCGTATCCGAGCGCGGAGGCGACGCTGGCGCTGAGCCAGTGGCCATCGAGCCAGAACGGGCTGACGGACAGGCTCTGCTCAATGCGTTGCCACAACGCCAGATCCGGCGACTTCGCCAGCGCTTCGTGATAGTCCGCCACCCGATCCGCACTGACCGCCGCCAGATCGGTCCGGGTGCCATCCCGGGTGGGAGGCACGGTGGCGATGGTGTGCCAGATCGCATAGCGGCGCATCTGATAGCCCAGGGGCCGGTCCGGCTCGGCCTCGGTCAGCAGCTCCGCGACCTTCAACAGGCTTTGCCGGGTCGCCCGTTCGTTGCCTGGGTCGAGGGCCAGGGTCCCGAGCGACGGGGCCAGCGCCGGATTTGTCGATCCGGTGTCGCCGGCAGTCGCCGCAGGAGCCGGCGTGGCCGGTGCCGAATTCGCGGTCTCTGTGCCGCTGGTCGCTGGCAGCGCCTGCACGGCACGTTTCAGGTCAAACAGGCTATCGTCGGGCAACTCCTGGTTTTTTGCCTGCTCCATCAGCCGGGCCAGTGTGGCCAGGCAGAAGTCCCGGCCATCGCCCATGCTGCCATCGAAAGACAACCCTTCCACGCCCTTGCCGGCCCGCTGCAACATCTGGGTAAACATCATTTTGCGGGCACGTTTGCCTTTATCGCCGGGGTAAGGCCAGGCGGCATCCCACCAGGCATCGAGAACCTGGCTCAACAGGTACAGGGAGAGCGCAAATCGCTCACCATCGCCACGTCGCTGCAGGGCAACCAGAAGAAAGCCGAGTACTTTCAGATCTTTACTGCGGTCGGAGAGTATCTTCAGGGACTCTTTTTCCACCTTGTCCCAGTCAATATCGGTGTGGGCCAGCGAGCCCACTTTCATCACTTCGTTTTCCAGAAACTCCAGGGTGGCATCATCACCCAGCGCCTCGCCCACGGCGGACTCGCCCGGCAGCGCTCCCACCACTTGGGCCGCGTACGGATGTTGCTCTATAACCTGCATCTCGTTCCTTATCCTTTTCTCACCAGCCACAGGCTTTACGGAGGGGGCGAATGGCGTCGGCAAAACCCGACAGGTCAAAAACCAGTCCGTTAATCTCACTTTCCGCCGAGTCGATCCGGAGATCCGACCCGGCGGCCCACTGCCGTACTGTGCGAATAGCGGGCAGCCCCCGACCGCCACTGAGCACATAGCCGTTGTCGCGAACCCGCCAGACCGCCCGCTCCCGGCCAAAACCGACGGCCACGCGTTCGGCACCCAGCGGGCTCGGCAGCATCAATGTGAGCTCGGTAATGTTGTTCTGGCACTGCAGGGTCAGCAGCGGCCTGGGCGGCTGCACGCCAAGGGCCGGCACGGTCACCAGATGGCCAGCGGCATGGGCAGTATCCCGGTAGACCACATCGTCCTGCCCGTTGGCCCCGGCCTGGGCGAACGCCTGCCGCCAACGCTCGGAACGACGGGCATCGGGTGCAATCCGGCCCGGCACGGGCTCTGCTACCGGTGTGCCGAACACCTGATCAAAGCAGGCCAGGCGCTCGAGCCTGCGGGGCTCACTGGTGCAATCCCGGGCGTCCTCCAGGGGGCCGGCTGCCACAGGCGCCAGACAGGCCGCCAGGAAAAGGCCGAGGAGTCCCTGCGCCAGAGCTCTGTGTTGCGGGTGTTTCATACGTCGGTTACCTGATACTTGAGGCACTTGTGCGCGAGGGTGCGTTTGGGCAACCCGAGACTGTCGGCCGCCTGTGCACGGTTGCCACCGTATTGATGCAGGCGTTCACGGATAATCGCCGCTTCGAACGCCTGGGAGGCCGCTTTCAGGTCCCGGATGTCGCCGGTCGCCGGCAGCCCGGGGATGGCCGGGTCCAATGCTGGCCAATGGGCCGAGACATCTGCGGGGTGTTCGGCAAACAGGTCGTCGAGCCGGAGCATTTCAGGCTGGATGTCATCGCCGGCCGGCGTCTGCAGGCAGGCCAGTTCAATAATGTTGCGCAGTTCCCGGACATTGCCCGGGAACTCATAGCTCGCCAGCAGATGCAGGGCGTGACTGCTGATGCCCATGGGGCCAGCGCCCTCACGCTCGGTGTACAACCGGATGAAGTAGCGGCTGAGTGACTCCAGGTCCTCTGGTCGCTCCCGCAGGGGCGTGATGCGCAGGGGAAACTGACTGAGACGGTAGAATAAATCGCGCCGGAAACTGCCCTGCTCTATGCCGGTTTGAAGGGGCTGATGGGTGGCCGCTACCAGCCGGAAGTCGGAGTGTCGCTCCTCCCGGGCACCCAGTGGCCGGAACTGCCGGCTTTCCAGTACCCGCAACAGCTTGGACTGCAGCGCCATGGGCATATCACCGATTTCGTCCAGGAACAGGGTGCCGCCGTTGGCCTGGGCAAGCAGGCCCTCCTTGTTCTGATCGGCTCCGGAAAATGCGCCTTTGGTGTGGCCGAACAGTTCGCTTTCCAGCAGGGTGTCCGGAATGGCAGCGCAATTGACCACCACCAAAGGTCCCTCGGCTCGGTCGGACAGTTCGTGGATGCCCCGGGCCACCACGTCTTTGCCACAGCCGGTTTCGCCCTGAACCAGGACCGAAAGCCGGCTGCTGGCGGCGCGCACAATCTGCGCCCTGAGCGCGGTCGTGGCGTCGGAAGCGCCCACCAGGGTCCGGGCCAGCTGTTCACAACGCTGGCGGATGGTTTCCGCATCGTGGAGGTGATCCAGGGAGCGCTTGAGCAGTCGGCGTTGCCAGACCTGGTCGCGGCTCTGCAACTGGGTTATCCATTGATGGATGAGCAGCTGTTTGAGGCCGTTGTATAGCGGCTGGCCGGTGATGCCGTGCCAGTCCGGCTCGTCGCGACACAGGACGAGGATGCCGAGGGTGCGGCCGTCGTCGCCCTTCAGGGGTTCGAGCCACAGGGATCGGGGTCGGTCGCTGGCGTCAAAGAGGGCCTGAAAGCCGGTGTGATCGAGGCGGTAGCTGGCGGCCCTGGTGAGTTCCCGGGGGGCGCCTGATTGCAGCACGTGGGCAAAGGGGTGGCTGAAATCGCCGCAGTCGAATTCACCCAGTTCGGCGAGTTCGCTACAGTGCAGGGTTCGGCCACTGAGGTCGAGTTCCAGCGCCCAGCAGCGGGTGAGGCCGAAGGTGTTTTTCAGCTGCGCCGTGGCGGTTTTCAGCAATGCCGGCAGGTTGTCCTGTCGGATCAGTGCCACCGCCAGGTCGATGCCGGTGTGCAGTTCCATCTGCATCCGTCCCATTTTTTTATTCCCTATCGGGTTTTTATGGAGTTCGCCGACCGCGCAACCTGCGAGGTGGCTTTCCAAAACACGCTGTGAATACATCCTTGTACGCTCCGCTCCGCCATCCATGGCTCCGCAGGGTTTTGGAAAGCCACCCCGCAGGCTACGCTACGTCTTAGTTGCTTCAGACAACGGTTCCTACGAATCGATTTTCATATAATCCGAGCGTCACCGTTTTAACCGGCTCCCTCGCTGCCAACTTTTCCAGCAGCGCCAGCGACACCGGCGGCAGCAGCTCGCCTTCGATGATCGACTCCAGCATCCGGGCGCCGTTTTCACTTCGTGTCGCTCGGCTGCGAATGGCTTCCACCAGGCCGTCTTCCAGCACCACGTCAGTGTGGTAACGGGCTTTGATCTGGTCCGCCAGCCGCTGGAGTTTGTCGCCGACGATGCGGTTGAGGGTGTCTTCGCCCAGCGGCAGGTAGGGCACCACTTCCATTCGGGCCAGCAGGGCTGGTTTGAAGAAGTTGGCCAGTTCCGGGTACAGGGCTTCTTCGAGGCTGCCCGGGGATTCGGCGTAGCGGACGATGGTCTGGTAGCCGAGGTTGGAGGTGAGGAAGAACACCACGTTTTTGCAGTCGATCAGGCGGCCTTCGCCGTCGGCCAGTTCGCCCTTGTCGAAGGCCTGGTAGAACAGGTTGAGGACTTCCGGGTGGGCTTTTTCGACTTCGTCGAGAAGGACCACGGAATAGGGTTTCTGGCGGATGGCTTCGGTGAGTATGCCGCCTTCGCCGAAGCCAACATAGCCCGGGGGCGAGCCGATCAGTCGGGAGACGGTGTGCTTCTCCTGGTATTCGGACATGTTGATGGTGGTGAGGAACTGGCGGCCGCCGTAGAGCAGTTCAGACAGTTGTACCACGGTTTCGGTTTTGCCGACGCCGCTGGGGCCGACCAGCAGGAAGGCGCCCATGGGGCGGCCCGGGCGGCGGAGGTCGGCGCGGGCGGTGAGCAGGTGCTGGTGCAGGCAGTCGATGGCGGTATCCTGGCCTTTGATATGGGCCTGCAGGTACGACGGCAGATGGGTGATTTTTTCCAGTTCGTCGGTGGTCATGCGGTTGACCGGGATGCCGGTCCAGTCGGCGATAACTTCCGCGACCTGGCGGGCGTCCACCCGGGCGTGAACCAGAGGTTCGTCGGCCTGCAGCTCCAGCAGTTCCTGTTCGATGGCGGCGGCTTTGCTTTTCAGGTCCGGGCACTCTTCGTTGACGGCTTCCGGCTGATCGTCGAGCGATGGCTCAGCGTTTTCTTCGCCGGCCAGCAGCCGTTCGCGGATCTCTACGAGTTGGGTAACCAGTTCGCGCTGGTCGTTCCAGCTTTGCTCCAGCCCGGCGGCTTCTTCTTTGAGCGCGGTGATCCGGGCGTCCAGTTCGCTTTCCCGATCGGCGTCCACGCTCTGGCCCAGGGTGTGTTCGCGGCTGAGCAGGCCCTGCTCCATGGCCAGTTGGTGCAGCTCGCTGCGCACGTGGCTGAGGCGGCGCGGCGGGGTGCTGAGGTTGAGGCTGACCCGGGCGCAGGCGGTGTCCAGCACGTCGATGGCTTTGTCCGGCAACTGGCGACCGGCCAGGTAACGAGCGGACATGTCGGCGGCAGCTTTCAGGGCGCTGTCGGCGATCAGCACGTGATGAGCCTTTTCGTAGACGGTACGCAGGCCACGGAGGATGTGGACGGCTTCGTCTGGAGTCGGCTCATCGAGGGCCACCGGCTGGAACCGGCGGCTCAGGGCCGGGTCTTTTTCGAAGTATTTCTTGTACTCGCGCCAGGTAGTCGCCGCGATAGTGCGCAGCTCGCCTCGAGCCAGGGCGGGCTTGAGCAGATTGGCGGCGTCGGAGCCGCCCTCGCTGTTGCCGGCACCGATGAGGGTGTGGGCTTCGTCGATGAACAGGATAATCGGGGTGGCGGAGCCTTTGACGGCTTCAATGACGCCTTTCAGGCGCTTCTCGAATTCACCTTTCACTGACGCTCCGGCCTGCAGGGCACCCATGTCGAGGGTCCACAGTTCTACCCCATGCAGCCGCTCGGGCACCGCGCCGCTGACAATGCGCAGGGCCAGGCCTTCCACCACGGCGCTTTTACCCACGCCGGCGTCACCCACCACGATGGGGTTGTTCTTGCGACGGCGGCAGAGGATATCAATCATCTGGTCAATTTCGGCGTCCCGGCACACTACCGGGTCGAGTTTGTCTTCCCGCGCCAGTTTGGTGAAGTCGGTGGCGTATCGCTTGAGTGGGTCCAGGTCGGTTTCCGCCAACCGTGGCGGCGCCTCGCCAGCGTCCAGCTCGGGCCGTTCAGTGGACCCGGCGGTGAGCGCATCGAACTGCCGACGCAACTGCTCCCGGTTGATATCCCGAAGTGGCTGGCTGACCCGGGGCATCAGATAACGATCCGCGTTCAACAGCAGGGCCAGGAAGATCGCCCCGGAACGCAGCTCCCGATGGCCCAGCTCGGTGGAGGCCAGCAACCAGGCGTCCTGCAGCAGGTCCACCAGCAGCGGCGAGAAGGAGGGATAGGGCTCCGCGGTCTGGGGCTCGCCATTGAGGCTGTCGCCCACCAACGGCTGGAATTCCAGGTGGTTGATCCCGGCCTGTTCGAGAATCTGGCGCACGTCGGAAAACGGAGTCTCCAGCAATTTGAACAGCAGGTGGGCCGGCGTAATTTCCGCGCCCTGACGGCTGATGCATAAGGCCGCCGAGGCTTCCAGCCCCTGGCGGCAGATGTCGTTGAGGCGCCCGATCAGCGCCGGCAGTTCTACCCGAATCACAGTGATATCCTTATTTCGGCAGTTGTTCCAGAACGCTGAGCACATCCCTGATGCGATCTTCCAGCGCCATGTTGTAGAGGGTGTATATTCCGGCCATGGCGGCGATGAACAGCCCACCGATGCCCCAGATGGGCAGGCCATTGCGCAACCGGTTTCTGGCCGGTGTCACGTTGGCCTGCGCATCGGCCAGCGTGGCCGGCTCCGGCTCGGCTCGCAGGGTCTTCAATTGTTCGTGAAGGCCACGGACAATCTGTTCATACTCATCCCGTCCGTTGTCCATCACCTTGTAGCGCCCCTCAAATCCGAGGCACAGGCACAGGTAGATAAACGACAGCATGTCCCGGTACCGGTCCGGCTCCTTTTCCATCCGCGCCAGGATGGCAAATACCTTTTCGCCACCCCAGGTTTCGTTATGAAAACGGGACAGCAGCGAGTGCTGGGACCAGACGCTGTGCGCCCCCCAATCCGTGCCTAACACCGCTTCATCGATGAACGCGCAAAGCACGTAACGATAGGCGACGACGGTGGGCCGTTCGTAGCCCTGCTCCACCAGTTCCCGGTCGATGGCTGACACGTCATCCACCACCCGCTGATAGAGATGTTCCACACTCCGGAAATCCGCCAGCCGGCGCACCCGAATCACCAAGCCCAGCAGAGGCGTGGCGGCGTCAATCAACCGATTGTCTTCCATACCCCGGAGCCGAAACGGCTCATCGCTGAACTCCCGCCCAGGCACATCATTCCGACCGGACTCGTCGGCAAACATCAGTTCACTGAATGCACTGCTGCCGGACTGCCTGCCGCCGTTGGGTAAATCCATTACCTGTGCATCTGCCATGATCTAGCTCCTGATTGCCCAGAACTGCATTTCCATGCCGGGGAAACTGCCGGCCACATGGAAGGCAAAGCCGCTGGCGTTGTCGAGCATCTGCCAGGCCTGGCTCTGGTCGTCCAGCCGGAAATACACGAACCCGGCGTGATAGGGTAACTGCCGGGGCGCAACCGGCAGTGCCGACAACGGTATGCCCGGCAATTGCAGGCTGATGAGGTCCCGGATTTTTTCCACCGAGGCAACCTTGCACTGCTGGGTAAACTGCTTGCGCAGGTCGTCCAGGGGCATGTCCGCTTTCACCGCCAGAATGAACTCGGCGTCGCGAATCAACTGGCCGTCCTGTACCGGTGCCACCGTCAGGCCGTACTGGCGTTCCTGCAACTGGATGGCCAGCGCCCGTGGCTCCAGCACCGTGCTGAGGGATTGCCTCAACACCTGCATCAGCGGCGTGAAGCAATCTTCTGGCAGGTCATGATCATAGGCGCCGTATTCCCGTGGCAGGCGGCCTTCCTCGGTGAAGGTCACCAGTTCTCCGCACAGTTCCAGCAGGGCCTCGTACAGTCGCTCCGGGTGCAGTTGCCGCAGGCGAGCCAGGTGCAGGAACCGGGGATGGGCCCGATTCAGCATCTGCAGCAGCATGAAGTCAGCGACGTCGGCCACCCCGCCTTGCCCAGGGGCGCCAACGCGTTCCGCGATGTTACGCGCACGTTCGCGCATCAGCCCCGCCATTTCCCCGACGAAACGTTGCAGTCGAGGGGCCGAACGCACGCTCAGCATCGTCGGCATGAAGTTAGTATCCATCACCAGGCTGCCGTCCGGTCGCTTCTCCAGAATCCTGCCTATCGCCAGCGCGGCATAGGCGCTGCGGTCTTCCCGCTCCAGCATCAGCCGGGGGGCCACCCGGGCGACATCAATGGTGTGGGCATCGCCATCCACGGAGTGCAGGTCCCGGATCTCGGTGCTCTGGGCCCGGAATCGGCCGGCCACCGGCGTCTCCGGCCATTCCACTTCAGCCAGGCTGTCGCTGCCCAACGGCAGGGCCAGGTACACCACCTGATTGGCGACCGAGGCGTCCGTGATTTCCAGGGGCTCCGGCATGGCATCGTCCTGGGGCAGGTTAAACCGGGTACCGTCCGGGAACAGGCCGGTGGCCCGCACCAGGCCCACCCGGCCAAAGCTCAGGTACTCGGCGTTCAGTTCCAGGTCGCTGAAGCCATACAGGAAATCGGAAACGGCCAGGGCCCGCTCGTTAATCTGGTGCTCCAGATACCGTTGTTGTTGCTGGAAGTGCTGGGGTTTGATAAACAGACCATCACTCCAGACCACTCGATTGGTTACCGCCATCAGGTGTCATCCGAATGCTTGAGTTGAACTTCCCGCTCACGCAGGTTGACCAGCAGGTTGTAGCGACCGCCAATGGGGTCCACCTTCACCACCTTTTTCCACTGGGAGAGGTTCGGGTAGGCGTAAAAGGCGATCACACCGATAAACCGGGTGTCCTCACTGATTTCAAACGGCTCGATGAACTTGAACTGGCCCGGCACCAGGGAGTAATCGCTGTGATCCACGTAATTCTGACCCAGGGCATCTTCTAGATTATTCAGCAACTGGTCGAAATCGCCCGCCATCAGCAGCGAACTGTCGCGCATTTCGATGACCTGAAAGGCGATCGGTGTGGGCGCCAGTGATTCATTCGGGTTCACATCCGGCTCCGCCACCATGGTCAGCCCCACGCGGCTGGGCAGGTCTTCCGGGTAGCCCACAGGAATATCCGGGTCCCAGATCACCTTGGCGGTTTTGGTGACCGCGTTGTACGGGGTGCTGCATCCGGCCAGCACAAGAACAATCGCCAGCAAACTCCATTTGCAGGTTTTCACAACAGGTTCTCCCTTTGTAGTTGACGCAGATGTTGGTCGTAAGCCTGGTCGAACACCTCCTGGAACAGGCGCTCGAAACCCTGCTGACGACTGGACTTCAGTTCCCGGTAATAATGCTGATACATATCCCAGGCCCAGCGACCTTCATCCTCATGCTGCTGGAGCCCCCGGCGATAACCGTGGAAGCGGCGTAACAGGGCTTCCGGAGAGAAGGCATGCAGAATGGCTTCCAGGGCCTCGCGGATGGCAGCGCGGGTGGCCAACTGATGGTGATTCAGGCTCTGCAGACTTTCCCGCACGGCGGCTGGTGCGGACAGGTGCACCGGGCTGCGCTCGCTGGCGAACAGGGTTTGCACGGTTTGCGCGTAGCCGTCTCCCAGGCGCAAGGGGTTGTCTTCGATGGGCTGCAAGCGAGTGCGCAGGGCCTGATGTCGGCTGTCTTCACCCTGGTGCAGGGCCAGCAAACCCTCCACGGTGGCCTTCAGGGTTTGCCCCGCCTCCTCGAGAAACACCCTCATGTCGTCGCTGTCCTCAAAGGCCAGCTCGGTCTCCATTCCCCGCATCAGCGGAGCCCCGCTGATGTGCTTGCGGCTCTGGTCCGGACTGGCCTCCCGATGGGCTGCGGTGGTGCGTGGCTCAGACATTCTGTTGCGTTCTCCCTGTTGGACCGGCAAACCCACTGCAACATCGCGGTTTTCCCGGTATTCATCGGTTACGCCAGCGGCAGCGGCAAACCAGGACGGCTCGCTCGCCATTAACGTGTCTTCCTCAGCGGTGTTCTCGGGATCGCCGGCGGGCCACAGCGACATCGGGTCGTCACTGATTGCTTCCCCGGCCGCCGGCGCCAGCACCTCCAGGGGTTCGGTGGCGACAATGCCCCGCGCCCTGGCCCGGTGGAGCTCTCCTTCGGTCACATCCACCAGACTGTGATCGTCGGCGACCGGAAGCTCATCAGGCGTCGCCTCCGGATTGGCAGCCGCCAGTTCGGCACGGATGCGGAAGCGGCCAATACTGACGGTATCGCCATGGTTCAGGCGGGCCCTGCGGCCCCGCCCCACGGGCTGACTGGCACTGTTGATGTAGGTTCTGCCGCTGCGGTCGATCAGGCAGAAGCCACCGTCCAGGAACCGGATTTCGGCGTGGCCGGCAACCGCGCCCGTACGCTGTGCCGACAACCGCCAGGTATCGTTGGCGGCGGTCCCGATGGAGCCGCCCCTGGGGCCGAAACGGTGTTCGATGCTGGCGCCGCCCCGGGTGGTGGTCGGGTTGGTCACCGTCAGTTTCAGGCTGACTGCTGATGGTTCATCCATGATTGGCTCCTGCCCGGTTTACCGGCGTATCTGAAGTCTGACCGCCGGGCGACGACGCGCCTTGTCCGGCGTTACAAAAGAGTTCCAGCCCAGGCGGACATCCTCCCCCAACTGCATGGGGCGGATGTCTTTCGGGCGCATCTGTAATTCCAGGTCATAGGCCAGCTGTTCCCGGGTGGTGAATTCCACCAGCTTGACCAGGCGCTGGTGATCCCGCCCATTGGGCAGGAAATCCGCGAACCGCTGGCGGCTGAGATTACGCAGGCGCAGGATAAACTTGCCGCTGCGATCACGAACCGCGGCCCCGATCAGCGTGTCGTTACCCAGACTGGCATTGGCGTGTCCCAACCGGGTCTGCTGATCCTCGGCAATGCGGACCTTGCGCAGCACCCACTGTTCGATGCTGACGTCGTCCAGATCAAAACAGTGGCCAACAATGCCGCTGACGACCTCCGGCGACCGGCTGCGGCCGGCCATCAGCCCCGAGTAGGCCAGCATTTTCGACCAGTTCACCGGCGTTGCTTCCCGCAGCCGGCTATCGCCCAACCCCACCAGGGCGAACACCAGCTCGGAAAACCCGTCCGAGGCACCGGGCTGGAAGCGCACGTAGTAGCGGTACTTGCGCCAGGCCCGATGAAACAGGGTCACCAGCCGGTGATTGAAGAAGTCCAGAAAGTGCCGGCGCACCCCCAGATTCTGGCCCGCTTCCCAGGCCAGGTCTTCCAGGTAATAGCCCGGCAGCGGTGACTGGGAGCCGTGCAGGCCCAGAAAGCTGACTTCCATCTGATAGGGCGCGTGCTCGTGTTCCGGCGACAGGGCCGAAACCACGTCACTGCCAGGAAAACCCAGGCTGGCCGAGGCTGAGAAGCGAATGCGCTCCTGCCGGGGCTGATCGTCGCTGTTCCGCTCGAGATCGTCGCCATGGTGCCGGTGAATCAGATCCACCAACTGGAAAAAACTGTATCGCCGCGCATTGCCCAGAACGGGTTGCAGCTCGGCTACATCAGCGGTTGCTGACCTTGCTGTAACGTCCATGTGTATCGTTCCTGATTGTCGGTATTCACCACTTCCAGTTGGTGAAAAGCGTTGATACTGGCGTAAAGTGCAAAGAACTGGCTAAGCACAGTTCCGAACAGGTAAAGATCGCCTTCCGAGGCGAAGGCCTGTTGATCGAGCTTCAGCACCGAGCGGATACCGCGCACCGGCAACCCCCGCACCATGCGATCCACCGGCGAGGTTTCGATGCTCGAAATCCCCGCCAGCCGCTTCTGGGACACCCGCTCCGCCTGCCTGTCCACCAGCGCCCGGAAGTCGTACACCCGCAGCACCGTACGCAGGGCGTCCACGTCCAGCATGGACAGGTAGTTCAGGGACAGATTGGAAATCAGGGTCCACAGCAGGCTCCCGTCCAGAGTCGGCCTCAGGGTGGCCGTGGGCCGGGTGATGTTGCTGAACGTGGCGAAGGCCGGTGTGCTCTCGGTCGCCATGCAGATTTCGCCAACCGCCAACTGGCCCGGCAGTTGCCGGTTGGTGCAGGTGAGGGTCAGCGAGATCGCTTCCTGGCGGCTCAGACACTCCGACTCGTCACCGCGCACAAACGACATGTAATGATCGAAGCCGTCGCCACGAACGCTGTCCCGGGCCCGAACCCGGTAATACAGGGCGGTGCGGCCCCGGTCCCGTTCCACTTCATGCTGAAAGCTTTCAAATGCGGTATAGATGCGCGGCTCACCCCGCCCGGACCGCCCCTCAAGCCAGCCTTCCACCTGCTCAATACTGAACACTTCGTAGTGGTCCGGGGACCGGCTGGAAGGCGAGATCCGGTACTCGGTCTGGCGGCCGTTGAGGTCCACCGGCTCCGCTTCGTGGGTGAACAGATTCACCGCTGGTGCGCAGTAGAGCTGAAAATTGTCTGCCCGCACTTTGGCATCCGGCGGCAGAATGCGGCTGAAGTGGAAGCGCAGGCTGATCTCGTCCGCCTGCACCGCCGGCAGCCGCTGGCCGAGACCATGGATATCGACGAACCGAAACGCCTCGGGGAAGCTGAGGTACTCCTGCAAAATACGGTACCCCGGGTAAGCGTTCTTGGGGTACGGCAGCAGCGCTTCGTCATTGCCGAAACCAACCGGCTGCAGCAGCGAGGCCGGCAGACGGTAGACGGATTCGCCAACCACCAGTTCAATCCGATCGAGGTAATGGTTCAGCCAGAGGAACAGGGTTTCCGCAATGTGACTCTCGCCGCCCAGGTAAAACCGCAAACTCTCCATGCCCAACGTCGACAGCGGCTGATCGGTATGCAGCGCAAGGTCCACGGTGACAGACGATACTTCACGTGAGTGTTCGGCATGGGCCGCCGCAACGCTCACCGGGAACACATCCACCGCCCGGCAGGTACGGAAGCGGCATTGGGTCTGCCGGGTAACGTCGCCCAAAGGCCGGCTTTTGATCTCGGTATGCCGCTCCACCCGCTGGCGTTCGCTGATGGAATGTAACTGCGGATCAAACCGCATGATGGTGCAGCTGGGCAATGGCCGCAGATAGTTCGGCCACAGCATGTTCAGCAGCGAGTGAGTGATTTCCGGGAACTCATCCTCGACTTTTTCGCGGAGTTTTCCGGTGAGAAACGCAAAGCCTTCCAGCAGTCGCTCAACGTCCGGATCGGTGCTTTGCTCAGACAGGAATCGGGTCAACTGCGGATGGGCATCCGCGAATTCCCGGCCCTGAAGCCTGAGAAAACTTAACTCGTCCCTGTAGAATCGGTTCAACTTCATAAC